>DATACQ010000872.1:0-7995 GCA_036258955.1 Binatia bacterium | reverse complement strand
AGTTACAATACGGCGCCTGCATGGTCGCCGAGAGGTGATCGGGTTGCTTACACCGGGAGAGTTGGCAGACGGTTCGCGATAATGACAATTGCGGTCGAGGGCGGCGACGCCCGGCAGCTTACTTCGGATTCCTACGATAGTGAGGACCCCGCATGGGCGCCAGATGGAAGGTTCATTGTATTTTCATCGAACCGCGGCGGCAGGGCGCACATATACATAATGCAAGCCGGGGGCGAGAACGAGCGTAGGTTACCCGGCTCTGGCGGTGACGACACTAAGCCAAGTTGGTCCCCTCGTCTGGAATAATTGTCTAGACAAAACTGCCCGAAAATCATATAATTGCCGCCGCATTCGTCAGAAAGGAGTAAATGTTATGGGTAATTTTAAAATGGCGTGTTACGCACTACTGGGTGTTTTCCTGATCGCGAGCTGCGCCCCGTCGGCCGCCAATAAAAGCGACTCGGCTTCTGCGCAGGGCGGCTCCAAGCCTGCCACCAAAGGATTGGCCTCGGCCAGAGGTGAGGGAGACCGGGGTAGCACCCGCGAGAGTGCGACGGATCGTTCAAGTCTCAGCCAACTTCAGGAGGGAAAGTCCATGGCTGAGGGAAGCGGTCCGCTGAAAGACATTTACTTTGACTTTGACAGCCACAATTTGAGCGCCGACGCGCGTGAGACGTTGCGGGCTAATGCAAATTGGCTGAAGAGTAATCCAGCTGCCCGCGCCGAAATTGAGGGTCACAGCGACGAGCGCGGGACCAACGAGTATAATCTCGCGCTTGGAGCAAAACGGGCGCAGACCGCGAAGGATTTTTTGGCGACCTTGGGAGTAACGGCTGAACGGCTATCGACGATTAGTTACGGTGAGGAAATCCCCACCTGTAAAGAAGCGAGCGAAAGTTGCTGGCAACGTAACCGGCGCGCGCGCTTTGTCGTATTACCGAGCCGGCCAGCTTCTTGATCGGCCGGCACGCTGATCGAAGAACGCTTTATGAGGTTCCTTTTCCACGGGCTCACCGCTGCCAGTCTGATTTGGCTGAACGCCTGCGTTCAGCCAGCGCAGATTGAGGTCATCGAGCGCGAGCAACGTCGGCTCCGCGGAGACACTAATCAAGCACAGAAAAGTGTTGACTCACTGCGCGCAGACATCGATTCTGTCCGCTCGAGTCTCGCGGACACCCGCGCGAATATGCAACAATTGCAGCGTGAATTTAGCGGGTTGAGAGAACGCATCGAGGAAACGCGTTTCCAAGTCGGCCGGCAGCTCGGTCAGAGTACCCGGGAAGGAGACCAACGGGTAAAGGACTTGGAGGCTCGGGTTGCGAAATTGGGCGATGTTCTAAAAGCGCAAGAGGAAGCGCTGAAGGCGCGCGATGTGGAGTTGAAGCAGTTGCGGGATTCACTGCAGCAGGCACAAAGTTCGGCTGCTGCGGCGGCAGCAGCGGCGGCAAGCGCAAACGAACCAGTAATCGCTGATTCGTCAGCGGGTGAAACGCCGATCGTGAAGAAAGATTACGAGTTTGCTTTTCAGGCACTGGAGAGAAGAGATTATCGCGTAGCTATCGCTCGCTTTAGAGAATTCTTAAAAAAATACCCGAAGAGCAATCTGGCGGACAACGCCCAGTATTGGATTGGCGAAAGTCATTATGGTCTGCGGGAATTTGATCAAGCCATCATCGAATTTGATGCTGTGCGCCGCCGTTATCCGCAAGGCGAGAAAGTCCCCGCAGCCTTGCTGAAGCAGGGTTTTGCTTTTGCCGAACTTGGAGAAAAGCTCAACGCTCGCCTGTTGCTCCAAGAGGTAGTGGAAAGATATCCTGACACTCCGGAAGCAGGAAAGGCGAAGCTCAGGCTGAAGACGATTGAGTCGTAAGCGCTTAGCGCCGTTCCGCCGCGGTTCCAAAATCCTCGCGCCCCAATTGTTTCCCTTCCGCCGGTATGCCAACGTGTGTTGGTGTATTGAGTCTTATTGCGCGCTGTCCGAAATCGGAGCCTATGATGGTATGATTGATCTATCACATAGATCGGCTGCCAGCAGGTAGCGAAAAATCGCTCTTCGCAGGCTGCTCAAGGCTCAGACGCGACGCGACCGGTCGCGGTTCTCGTTGAGTTCTGGGTTCCCGGTTCCGGCGTAAACTCGAAACTAGCCAGAAACCGGCAACTCGAAACGGCGTAGCCCAAGATGAGCCTTTCAGCATCTTTAGATTATGTTGGTATTCAGGCAGATAGACGATCCCGCATTGTCGCTCCAGGCAAGCGTCGTTACAATCGGCAACTTTGACGGCATTCACCTGGGCCATCAAACGTTAGTCGCGCAGACCGTCGAAGCCGCACAGCGCCGTAAAGCGGCTTCGGTGGTTGTCACATTCGATCCGCATCCGCTCAAGGTTCTCGCTCCTGAGCGCGCGCCGCGTCTCATCCTTACGGCCGAAGACAAGATTGAAATCCTCGGTGCATTGGGCGTCGACGTCGTAGTCCGTCAACGTTTCGACCGTGCCTTCGCTAATTTGCGCGCCGAAGAATTTGTGCGCCGCTTGGTCCTCGGCCGTCTTAAAACCATGAAAATGTTTGTAGGCCGAGATTTGCGTTTTGGCCGCGCCAGAGAGGGAAATGTTGAACAGCTCCTCCGCTGGGGCGAGACATTGGGCTTTGACGTTAGCATTGTCGAGCCGGTTCTCGTAGACGGCGTGCGCGTCAGCAGCTCACGCATTCGCGGCCTCGTCGAGCATGGGCGAGTGGAAGAAGCGCGCGCCTCGTTGGGTCGCTATCATTTTATTTCTGGTACCGTGATTCAAGGGAATCGCCGCGGGCGGCAAATCGGCTATCCGACCGCGAACATAGCGAGCCGGACCGAAGTGATACCGGGCGACGGAATCTATGCGACGTTGTTTCATGTAGATGGCAAGTGGTGGCCGAGCGCCAGCAGCATCGGCAGTAATCCGACGTTCGGCGCGGGTCCGCGCACGATCGAAAGTTTTATTCTGGATTTCGATGAGGCCATTTATGAGAAACCGATCAAACTGGCCTTCGTAAAAAGAATCCGAGAAGAAAAGAAGTTCATCGATGTCCCGGCCTTGGTGGCGCAGATTCAAGACGACGTGGAAGTCACTCGCGCTGTTTTTGATGAGATTGGATACGAAGATAAGAAAGGGGCGGCGCGATAGCCGTATCGGGGCTGATTCGCTCTGTTTACTCCCGCACTTATCACTTCGATGCCAGAGACTGTAATGACTGTGGACCGCGAATCGGCCGGATTGCGGTTGGATGTATATCTCGCCCAACAGTTTAGCTCAGAGGGAATTAGCCGCGCGGAAGCCCAGCGATTGATCGTCGAACGGTTGGTTACCGTTAACGGGCACGAAGTCAAAGCAAGCATCAGGCTCAAGCCAGCCGATGTCATTCGCCTCGAAAAATTGCCTCTGCGGCAGATTCCGTTACGCCCAGAAAACCTTCCCTTGGAGATCCTTTACGAAGATGCAAGCTGTCTCGTCGTCAATAAAGCAGCGGGAATGATGGTGCATCCTGCAGCCGGTAGAACGACAGGGACGTTGGTAAACGCGCTTCTGTATCGTTGCCCCGATCTCTCCGGCATCGGCGGTGAACGGCGACCCGGCATCGTTCACCGCCTGGACAAAGATACCTCTGGCCTAATGGTTGTCGCGAAGACCCCGCTGGCGTTCCAGGGACTTGCCAGGCAGTTCAAAGAGCGACAGGTTCAGAAAGAGTACGTCGCCTTGATCTGGGGAAAACTACCGAGCGAGTCGGGAGTCATTGATCGTGGCATTGGCCGGCATCGCTCGGATCGTAAAAGACTGTCCAGCCGCTATTCTCTCGGAAAGAGCCGGGAAGCCGTTACGCAATGGCAAGTTGAGAAATTGTTTAAGCTCACTAGGGGTACGTCACCCCTGTGGGTCAGTTTGCTCCGGCTTAAACCAACGACCGGCCGAACGCACCAGCTTCGTGTTCATCTTGCAGATTTTGGGTTTCCAATCGTTGGCGATCAAATATACGGGCAGAAGAAACGCGCTTACGAGCAAGACAATGCTGCCGAGTCATTGTTCAGGTCTTTCCCGCGCCAGGCGCTTCACGCTGAACGCCTAAGTTTCGTCCACCCAACTACCCAAAACGTGATGGCGTTTCGCGCCCCGTTACCGCAAGACATGAACGAACTCCTGAAGTTCCTTGAAACCGAAATCACCGCTGCGGAAGCGACCTCGAGTGAGCGTCGAAAGGAAAATTTTGCCACAACAATACGAAAAGGCGCCAAAAAAGTTAGCTAGCACAGCTATTTCCGATTTCGAATTCTCACCGGCCAGTCGCAACAATTTTCCGGAATCGTGCCACCGCTGTCCCGCAGCCCAAACTCCGCGCCTCAGCAGTGGGTTCCCGTCTTTCCGGTAAAGATGGCTGGCAGCAGTAGCGGATCGATTTGTGGAATTGCGCCTTTTTCTATGCTACTTAACACAAAGCGCTGGCTGATAACGCATTCAGACCAGTCTCTTTTAAACAATTCCTTACGGAGAGATGGCCGAGTGGTCTAAGGCGCACGCCTGCTAAGCGTGTGTACCCCAAAAGGGTACCGAGGGTTCAAATCCCTCTCTCTCCGCCACCTCGCCAGCCAGATCCAACTCATCGACCGGCTTCCTCGTTCGATCTCGAAACACATTACCCTACCGAACGGCTTTCTTTCCAAAGCCAAACTTTGACAAACATCGTCAGATTCATGTCGGGCCGTGCGGACGTTGTAGCGCACGGGTTCGTCAGATTTACCCGACAAGGCAAAACTGTCAGATCTTTCGTAAGTACCTGGTTCTAAGTACGTTTTCGTCCTAGGGATTCAAAAATCTCCAAGTACGTCGAAATTATTGTCCTATCATTTGGACATTCGACTAACGGATCAGGAACCTGCAATTTATAACCACTCCCATATCTTAGCCGAACCCAAAGTTCTCGGTTGGCATTGGCCGCTCGTTTGCCTACAACACTGCAACCTTGAAAATTCCCGCGAATTTAGCGGCATAGAGGAGACCGCTCAGCTTCGTTCTTCTTCTATTTCGCTAATTTGTAGCTAAAGGACAGAGTTGCTGCCGCCGACTCCTAATCATGAATCGGCGGGGTAGTATCGCCACGAGTCAAGTTGTTACTTGGCCTAGGCGCGGGGTTCTAAAGCTACACGTTCAGTTCACATCCAACAAAAAGGCTACTGGCCTGTGGTGGCGGAGCTTTGTCCACCATAGGGTAACGCCAAGCTCCGACTTACAGCATTTCTTCAGATATACTAATATACTAAGCTCTGCCGGCTAAAAGCCTCTGGGCCGTGATTAAACTTTTCCCTTGAAAAAAAGTGGCTACTGTAAGACGATCACGATCAATATGGGACGCACATTTCTCCCGTGGTCGGCCAGTGCCTTCATTTTCCAGAAATGCCGCCGTCCGTACAAAAATACGGCCGCAGGCATTACCTCCGTCACCCTCATATTTCTAATTGCGACCTTCAGGCAAACGGAGGCTCAAGTACTCGGACAGTTCTCTCTCACGATCGCAGAAGAGTTCAACGATAATATCTTTTTTTCACGTGAGAGAGAGCATGATTTCATTACTCAGGTCATTCCCACGTTTTCACTCACTTACCAGCCCGGCGGCTTAACTGCGCCAACGTTTCAACTGAACCTTAGCCCAGTAGGACAGATCTTTGCGAGGCATCCTGGTGAGAACAACTTCGGTGAAAATTTGTCTCTCGACGGTCAATATCGGTACGCTTTTTCACCCCGTCTCAATTTCGGGTTTACTGACGCACTTCATCTGCAAGGTGATGCCAGAAACAACGGCCTTGGTGCAAATCAGTTCGTCCCGACGGTACCAACTCAGCCGCCGCCGAGGCCGGGTTTATCTCGCGAGCAAAGGTTGGGGGATTTCCTTTCGACGGGAGCTACCATAGCGAACCATTTATCTGTTAGCGCGGATTACCTGGCTTCCCCGAATGTTACGCTCAATGGGGTCTATACAAGCGGCTATACGAATTTCATTGATTCCGGCGGGAGCGAGGTTGCTAACACTGTGGGCGCCAGAGGCGTTTACAGGTGGGGCCAAGAACATAATCTGCATGCGGGCTATACGATCGGTTTCCTAAAGCCACGAACCGGCGAGAGCAGTGTCGTTCATACTTTCGACATCGGCGACGATTTTCTGAGTAGCACGCAAATTCAATTAACGCCTACGTTAACCCTCGCCGCGTCTAGCGGGATTTCTTTGAACGCGAGTGGCGATGGCCCGCGAGTTGCCAATAGTACAAATTTGACTTTGGTAAAGCTGTGGCAAACCGCCTCCTTGAGTGCCGGACTGCGAAAGGGCTTAACAAATAGTTTCGGGGTTTCCGGAATTTCCGACACACTCACCGTGTTCACGTCCTTCAATATTCGGCTATCTGAACGTCTGTCGGCCCTTGCGAGTGTCGACCATTCTCGTTTTGATACGGACGATGATGATTTCAATACATTACAAGCCGGATTCAACGTACAGTACGCGCTAACTAATTGGTTATGCCCGAGCCTACGCTACAGCCACCGTCGTAGGTTTGGTGGAGAATCCAGGGCAACTGCCACGACCGATCCGCGTTTTGCGACAGGGGTAAACATTTACGGCAATAGTGTCTTTTTGGCCATTACCGGAAGATTTGACATATGGCCGAATTTCAGACTGGGTAGAGGGCAGGGATGTGGCACCGGTCTTCCAGCCGTCTCGCCAGCCGCGCAGATTGGGACGAGGCTGTAGCCGTTACCGGCTATTCAGGCTTTCGCCACGAGCTGGTGAGCATCCGTAGGCCTCTGTTTACCCGATTCATATTCTGCCGAATTGTAAGACTCGTCTCCCGCACGTAAAGCTAGTGTCAGCTCGGCTTCAGTAACCGTTAACCTATTCCACTTCAGAAACACTGTCTCCGGCAAGGTCGCATCAGTAGCGGCTTAAAGGCGCCTGCCGAGGAGTCTTCCCCGATCTTAATTAGATTATGACGAGAACGCTTTTGACGTTATTGTTGGTTTTTCTTTCGGTGGCTTCGTGCGCTTCACGAGATCTCCGGGTCAAAGAGTACCAGGTCGCACCCGATGTTCCGAACCCCGCCAAACCTTCGGAAGAGTTCTATCAAATCGGTCCGGGTGACACATTGGGAATACTACTTTGGAAAGAGCCGGCACTTTCCGGAGCCGTAAAGGTGCGACCGGATGGCTACGTTACCCTGCCATTGGTTAACGAGGTTCAGGTTACTGGTCTCACTACCGGGGAATTACGCAAGATATTGGAAGAAAAATACAAACACTATGTAACTGATCCTTTCGTCTCAATTCGGGTGGAAGGAATCAGCTCCGCTGAAGTTTTCCTCGTTGGACAAGTAAACAAACCCGGGGCTTATCCTTTGAGCGGCAACGAAAGTCTTCTGCAGATTCTTACCCGCGCCGGCGGGTTGACGATATTTGCAGATCGCGACGAGATCCGTGTGGTTCGGCGAGGAGGAGAAAAGGTGAGAGAATACGTGGTGGACTACGACGCGATCGTAAAAGGTGACCTCAAACAAGATATCTTATTGAGACCGGGCGACCGAATAATCGTTCCATGAGATAGCGATCTTCCCAGCCGTTCGAAGTGTTCAACCGTTCTAGCGCCAAGCAAGGCCTATTGCCGTACGGCCCTAAGCCTCTGTGGACGAATTTTCTTAAGCTCTGGAACATTGAAACGCTGAAATGTTGCAGGCGTTCCACCGGGCGTAAATAGATGAACCAAGGCTTTGATATTTCCCAGATTTTAGGCGCCCTCTACCGCCGGAAGGACCTCATCATTGCCGTCTCATGCGTGATCATCATCCTGACGGCGTACTTAGTTGTGAGTTTACCCGACGTTTACCGCTCGAGCACTCTCATTCTCGTTACTCCCCAAAGATTGCCTTCTACCTATGTGGCCTCCACTGTAACCTCGACAATTGAACAGCGGATGCAAGCAATTGCC
>DATACQ010000871.1:0-5946 GCA_036258955.1 Binatia bacterium | reverse complement strand
CGACACGGCAGCACCAATGCCAGCAGCCCGAAGTTTCTCGCAATCGTGCGTCCCAAACTGGCGATCATTTCCGCCGGCGCCGGCGGACGCTTTGCTTCTCAGCGGGACCAGGTAAGCGAACTTTATCGCGCTCAGGGTGCTGAAGTCGTGCGCACGGATCATGACGGCGCAATCGTCATACAGAGCGACGGTTCCGAGCTCCGTTACGAAGGCTACAAGAGTGGCAAAAAAGGGGTGATCAAGTTCTGAGGGGAATATGGCCGCAAAGACCTAGCACGGCAAAGGCGCAAGCAACGAGTGCAGGACCTTCATCACAGAGTTCACGAAGTGGGAGGACGGCATGCCGTGCTCCTAACAAAATAATTCAGCCTAACTTTTTCAGCTCCTCGATATAATCCTTGAATCCCGCTTCTATATCGTATTGCGGCGCCCAGTCGAGAACTTCCTTGGCTCTTTTGATTACCATGGGCTGTTTCGCCGAGCGCGGTTTAGTGCCGGGGATGATTTCCACTTGCAGTTTCGGCAGGAGCTTTTCGGCGAGTGCACAGAGATCATCGAACTTAATGACTACGCCGGTGCCGATGTTTAGAGTCACCGGCGCTTTGAGTGGCGCTGTCGCAGCCTTGTCGAGGGCGCGGCCGAGGTCCTTGTAATAGACGTACTCAAAGTCGCGGGCGACCTCCTGGGGGATTTTTACCACGCCGCCTTTGATGCCGGTTTGCAGCATGTTCTGGACCATCTCGCCGCCGCCGGAGCCACCCGCGAAGTGACCAACGCCGTAGACGTTCGCGAGCCGCAACACGATCAACTCGAACCCGTACATGCGTTGATAGGCCTCTACCATCAGTTCCTTGGCAACCTTCGAGTTGCCGTATGCTTCGCCGGGCCCGCGCCGGAAGTCCTCATCGATGGGATTGGGTTCGCCGTGCCGCCGGTCGTAAACCCCAAAGGTGCTGATCTGGATCAGGCGTTTGACCCCGGTTAAGCGTACCGCTTCAGCGACGTTGATCGTCCCCATGACGTTGATCTGCAACCCGGAGTAGATTGGGTTGGCGACCTTGCCACCGATTAAGCCGGCAGTGTGCAGGACCGTGTCGCACTTGAATTTTTGAATTGTTTCGATGAGCGCTGGGAGGTCACGAATGTCGCGTTGCACCACGCTCACATCGGCGTTTCCAAGTTTCTGCGCGAGAAAGTCTTTTCGTGGCGCGACATCATAGAATACAACACTCTCGCCGCGTTTCGCTGCATTTTGCGCGTAGGAAGTACCAACTAATCCTAGACCCGTGATCAGTGTTGTGCCCATGTGCGCTCCTTCCCATCTGGTTCCTTGGTGCTTCTCGTTTACTGCACATGTTCATGAATGTCCAGGGTTGGGCGCTCCGGTTGGTCTCCTGTCTTGCGTTCAGAGTCTTGGGTTTGAGGATCAAAACCCGAGACCCGAGACTCCAGACCCGAGACTATCTCCTAACCATTTGCCGACGACCGGTTTGTCTCCGGGTTTGCCGAAGCCGTTAATGCAGATATCGATTCCGCAACTATCCAGCTGGCCATTGCCGTTCTTGTCTAAGAACCACTGCCCGCTGCTTGGACGAAAAATGCCGATTTTAGTCTTCCCGGAGCCGTCCCAATCGCCTGCAACCGGAATATCGCCGTTTTGGCCAAAACGTGAATAACATCTGTCAACCCCGCATGCATCACGCACGCTATTGCCATTGGCATCAATGAGCCAGGAGCCAGACGCCGCTTCAAACGTCGCGATCTTGGTCTTTCCCTCACCGTCCCAGTCGCCTGAAAGGCCAAACTTATTTTCACCGCCGAAGTTGGAATAACAGGTATCAACCCCGCACGGGTCGAGTACGTTGTTACCATTGCTGTCGAACTGCCATGACGCAGTTTTGGGCCGATAAACACCAAGGAGCGCTCCGTTTGTGCCGTCCGAACCGAGCACGGGAACATTGCCGGCCTCGCCGAAAGAGTTAATACAGAAGTCCACTGCGCACCCGTCCCAACGGCCATTGCCATTGCCGTCCAGGTACCATGCCGCACTATTTGACTCGAAAGTCCCGATACTGGTTGTGCCAGTTCCTTCCCAATCAGCGGCAACCGGTATACCGCTGGCCTGTGCCAGCCACTTAAGACACACATCGGTTGAACAGCCTTCCCATTCGCCGTTGCCGTTTCGATCGAGAAAAATATCGCCCGTACCTGGCCGGTAGACGCCAACTTTCGTAATACCTTGATCAAGCGCAGTAGTTTCCAAAACACCATTCGTGGAAGTGCTACTGCTCACGGTTAGCGCGTTGAATGTTGCAGTGCAGGAGGTGTTGGTGCTCATCGTAACTGTCCCATCTTTACAATCTGCATCTCCGCTCCAGCCTGTGAAGGTCGAACCGGCTGCGGCTGTGGCGATCAGTTTGATTACGGTGCCGGAGTTGTAGGGGTGTGTGCAAACGCTGCCGCAATTGATCCCCGCCGGCGAAGAGGTTACGGTGCCGTCTCCCGAGCCGCCGTTGGTGAGAGTCTTTACTACGTTGATCGACAAAACCGGACCGTCAGTTTCCGAGGCGGCCGTCGCTGCGACGATGGCCGTGCTTTGGCCCGGAACATAATTTTGATCTGGTGTGAGAATGACCTGATCCAATCTCGTCCCGTCTTCCCGTTGCCTGAAGGCAAGATTCACAGTCCCTGCGGAAAGTGAGACGTTAGCTACCTTGTTCCATTTCCAAGTCGTGCTCCCGGGCACATGCCATTCAGCTATCCGCGTGCCGTTTCTCGTGACGTAGAAGGAATCGCTTGAGCCGTTTGGCGCAATGGTCCGGGCCCAGAGCGCTCGAGTTCCTGATTGAGTGATACTGATGGTAAAGCGAACTTCTCCGGGTCCACCATTCGTCGCGTCGTCGTGGTTGCTGCCCTTTCCGTCGGGGACGTGGACGAATTTGCCGTTAGACGCATTATTATCCGACCCGCTTACCATCGGCGCGGTCAGCTTGCCGTTTTCCGCCTCTAGCGCAATTAAGTCGCTCGACGTCGATGCAGTTACCGCGAGATCGAAGGTCGTGGTCTTGGTGATACCACCACCGGTTGCGGAAACCCTGATCGGGTAGCTTCCGGTCGCTGTTGAAGACGCAGTAGTGATGTTCAACGTGCGGGAACAGGTAGGTGTGCAAGAGTTCGAGCTAGAATAGGAGTCGGTGACTCCGCTGGGAAGACCGGAAGTCGAGAACGAAATCGCCTGCGCAGAGCCGCTTACGAGAGTTGCCGTAATGGCATTGCTGACGGACTGTCCGCGAATAACCGATTTGTTGCCGCCGTGGCTGAGAGAGAAATCGAACAACGGCGGCGGCGTACCGGCGGGCGTACTTTTGCAAGCTTCGGGTGTGAATGCCGAGTTGCCGGCTGAGTTAAACGCACGGACCCGATAGCAGAAGTTCGTGGCTGCAGCGAGCCCGCTATCCACGTAAGTTGTAACATTTGTGCCAACATTAGCGATCGGAGCAAACGTCCCGCTCGTGTTTGTCTTGCGTTCAATTGAAAAACCGCTCTCGTTGTCTGAATTATCCGTCCACGACAACTGAAGATCGGCGGCGCCGGCGTGACTGAGCCAGCCGACCACGGCGATAAAAATAAAAGTCCTGAGCACGCGCAGGCTGATGGCGGTGTACTGTCCTGTCATCATAATGACGCTCCATTGGCTAGGCTAAGACCTGAACTGCAGCGCTCGCATAGAGGCGGGGCGTTGCTCGACAGCCGCAGCGATTTTAGCGAGTAGTTGTTTTGCTGGGGGCGCTAGTAGTTGTTCGCGTGCGTGCCCGAGCAATGTCTGTGCCATAGGTGGCGATCAAGGTTCGCTCTGAAGATTCCGCACATTTGTTGAGCGCATCCTAGAGTGGCTTCGGTGCCAAAGTCGATCTGAATCTCTTGAGGTTTCTTAAACTCGCTACGTCGATTTGCTTTAGCAGAAGTCGCTTTGAAAATTGCAGGTGCGCACAGGAGATTTTGAATTCTGCCGAGCAGCGGAACTCGAGCTAAGTCGCGAGCGAATCTAAATTGCTGACACTTTGGAATTTTTTTAGTTCGTGTTAGTTTCTAGTGACGCTTCTTCTCGCTCGGGGAAGCGAGATTCTCACTACGTCACTGCTGTGCTTTGCTCTATGATTGCATGACGTCAATCTTTTGACGCGCTGTCATCGAACCACTTTAGAACGTTCGAGTTATTCCGAATCCAGCGCAAAAGTCACTGCGTTCCAACCGAGCAGGTTGACGAGTCATAGACGTATTATTATGGTTCTGTGTCTCTCAGACAGGTCATAATTTAGAGCAAGAGTTGCAGGAAATGCGAGACACTTGTGTCTGGCTTCGCCTGCACGAGGTCGGGCCAAAGAAAGTCTTGATCATGAGCTATAACGCATGGTTTCAATGCATCAACGAATGTCCTGGGCAGTATAACCTGCTGGAGATCATCTACCGATGTCCCTCCTGTGGCGGACTGCTTGAAGTGCGCCACGATACCGACGCGCTTGCTACTCGCGCGGCGGCCGCGTGGATAAAACTATTCGACGGTCGCCTGGGTCAGAACGTCTATCCATATGGTTCGGGAGTTTGGGCGAAAAAAGAGTGGATCGTTCCGTTCGTAGACAATGCCAACATCGTTTCTATCTGCGAGGGGAATACCAACCTTTTTTGGGCGAACCGATACGGCAAGCAGCTTCACGTCGAAGATCTCTGGGTTAAACAGTGCGGCAACTCCCACACGGGATCTTTCAAGGACCTGGGGATGACGGTGCTGGTGTCGGTTGTCAATCAAATGATTGCCAACGGCGAGCCCATCGATGCGGTAGCGTGCGCCTCGACCGGAGATACGTCAGCCGCGCTGGCGGCGTACGGCGCGGCGGCAGGAATTCCCACCGTGGTGTTCTTGCCGCGCGACAAAGTATCCCCGGCACAGCTGGTGCAACCGCTCGCGAACGGCGCCTTAGTGTTGTCCCTCGACACAGATTTCGATGGCTGTATGGCCGCGGTGCAGGAAGTCACGCGCCACAAGCACCTTTACCTAGCTAATTCCATGAACAGCCTGCGCATCGAGGGGCAAAAAACTATCGCTGTCGAAATAGTTCAGCAGTTCGACTGGGAAGTACCTGATTGGATCATCTTGCCAGGAGGCAATCTGGGTAACGTAAGCGCCATCGGCAAGGGATTCTTGATGATGTACGACTTGGGCCTGATCTCTAAACTGCCGCGCATCTGCGTCGCCCAAGCCCAGCACGCTAATCCTTTTTATCTTTCTTACTTGAAGAATTTCGAGAGCTTCGAGCCGGTTAGGGCAAAGAAAACTCTGGCGAGCGCAATTCAGATCGGCAATCCGGTTAGCATTCGCAAAGCTATTGCGACATTGCAGCGCTTCAATGGTGTCGTGGAACAAGCCTCGGAGTTTGAGCTGGCCGAGGAGGTGGCGCGAGCGGATCGGACGGGGATGTTTAACTGCCCGCACACCGGAGTTGCGCTGGCGGCGCTACGAAAGCTTGTCGCGCGCAAGGTCATTCATGGAAACGATCGGGTGGTGGTCATATCCACGGCACACGGCCTGAAGTTCGCTGACCAGAAGATCGCCTACCATGCGGGGCGTCTCGAAGGCATCCAGGGGACTCAGTACAATCGTCCTGTCGAAGTCCGCGCCGATCCGAAACAGATTAGCGACTCGATCTCCCGCTACGTCGAGCGTGTTCGGCTGCTGGAACAGCAATGAGCCAGCCGCGGCAAAAAAACTCTGCGCCGGCACGGAGTGCCGGCAAAACGCCAGGGTTTAGTACTCTGGCGGTGCATGGCGGCGAGCCGCGACCTAAGCTCGGTAACGCGCTAACGACGCCCATCGTGCAAACCGCGACCTACACATTCGCTGACACCCGAGAGCTGCATGATCATTTTCAACGTCGCATCGAACGCGAG
>DATACQ010000870.1:0-4309 GCA_036258955.1 Binatia bacterium | reverse complement strand
TTAAGAATTGCTTTAACCCCGACCTTTGCTAGCTGCTCGACGATCACGAGCGCCACTTCCCTGTCTTTCGGGTATCTTCCGGTGGGGCTGTAGTATTCAATCTCGAAGCCATTTGGAAATCCGGCTTCGCTGAGCAATTGTTTCGCCTTCGCCGGGTCGTAAGCGAGCGCCTTCACGGCTGGGTCGTAGCCAAATACCTGCGGGCCCAGCAAACCGGCCAGCGGATAGGCGTTACCTTCCAGAATATGTTTGATGATTCTGTCCCTGTCGATGGCATGAGTGATCGCTCGACGCACCTTTACATTATCGAGCGGCTTATAAGCCGGGCTCAAGACCAAAAAGATCGGGCGCAGTCCCTGCACGGGTTGCACGCGCAAGCGCGAGTTGGCTTTTAGTCGCGCTACTTCATGGGGTGGGATGTTGCTGATGATATCGGCCTGGCCCGCCTCTAGGGCCGCGATCCGCGCAGCGTCTTCTTGAATGGACTTATAGATGACCTCTTCTATCTTTGCAGGTTGGCCCCAATAGTTTTCATTCCGGCGCAACACAAATTGTCCGCCACGCTCCCAGCTAACGAATTTGAACGGGCCGGTGCCGATTGGCGAACCGTCGGCTTCGCCCATTTTCTCGGCCGCTGCCTGCTTCATGATCACGCGGTTGTTGATGTCCTCGAGGGCGTTAGCGTCGGGTTTCTTCAGGGTGAGCACGATGCTGAAATCATCCGGCGCATCGATTTCCCGAATGTTCTGCAGATTCGGCGCTTGCAAGCTTTCTTTGTCCGTACGAATTCGTCTGAACGACGCGACCACATCTTTCGAGCCGAAGGGCGAGCCATCGTGAAAGCGGACGCCTTTGCGCAGCTTGAACTCAATCCGATTCCCCTTCATCTCCCAGGATTCGGCGAGCACCCCGAAGTATCGCCGCTTCTCGTAGTCCACGTCGATCAGCGGCTCCATGAGCGAACCCCATATCGCTTGCAAGGGAGAAGTATTGACTGCGTACGGATTTAACGAGTAGATACCAACGCCATGCGCAACCGTGACCCGATTCCGTGACTGCGAAAACGCGGTGCGCCCAAACGCCAACGGTGAGAAAGCAACGGCCGCGGCCGCTGCCGCCGTTTTTTGCAACAGTTCCCTTCGGCTAAGGTTTCTCACATGCGCCGTCATACGACCTCCTTGTGCTCAAAGAACGTAGAAGTTGGGCTGCGAAGTTCTAGCCGCCATATAGCGCAGCCAAAGAACCGCTGTCAACTTGATCTGTCGCTTTGCCTCTGGCGCAGAACTGGAGTATGGGGATGTTGGGTGCGGAAGTTTCGGAGGCATGACCACAAACTTTCATACGTGAATGATGTGAAGGATTCGTTCGGAGTGCTCCAACACTCCAGCACTCCTATACTCCACCTTTTTCGGAGGTCCCATGGGCGAAAAACTTATTGATGCTTTGGCTGAGTACATGCTAGCAAGCCGGCAGGCAAAACTGCCGGCGGAAGTCGTGCAGAAAGGGAAGAGCCATATTCTCGACACCTTCGCGGCTATTGTTTCAGGCTCGACTCTTAAAGCGGGAAGGCTGGGACTGCAGCACGCGCGCGCTCAAGCCGGCAAAGAAGAATGCGCGATTCTGGGCTCGAACTTTAGAACGACCCCTATCCTTGCCGCCTTTGCCAACGGCATGTCGGCACACGCCGATGAGACCGACGACTCGAACAGCCAGCTCCATCCGGGCTGCGCGATGGTGCCCGCGGCATTGGCGGTTGCCGAATCGCAAAATCGCACGGGAGACGCTTTTCTCAGGGCTGTGATCCTGGCCTATGACGTCGGATTTCGTTTTCATATGGCTTTCGAGCCACGTTCGACTAGCTTCGGTGCGACGTTTGGCGCGTCAGCCGCAGCGGGAAGCCTGGCGGAACTGGACCACCTGCAGCTTTGCTATTTGATCTCTTACGCAGCACAGCAAGCCTCCGGTTCCCGCGCTTGGGTTGGTGACGATGATCACATTGAGAAAGCTTTCGACTATGCCGGCATGCCGGCGCGCAACGGCGTAACCGCTGCGCTTCTCGTGCAATCAGGGTTCACCGGCAATCGCGATGTCCTCGAAGGAGACCAGAACATTGTCAAGACTTACGCGCCGTGCGATCCGAGTAAGCTACTAAGCGGTCTCGGAAAGAGATTCACAATAACCGGTTGCCTGATAAAAAAGTACCCGGTGGGATCACCCATGATGGAAACGGTCGATGCAACACTGGCGATGCTTGCCAAACAGCCGCTCCGGGCCCAAGATGTCGAGAGAGTTGTTGTGCGGATTCCGGCGAGCGGCGCGCGAACGGTTAACGATCGAAAGATGCCCGATGTGAACGTGCAGTACATGGTGGCGAACATCCTGCTCGACGGTGAGCTCAGCTTCGAATCCGCGCATGATTACACTCGTTTTCACGATCCACGGGTGCAAGAGATGAAACGAAGGGTGGAGCTAATCCAGGACGAAGCGCTGGAACGAACGGGCCCGCGCTTTCAGGGCGCAGTTGAGGTTTACTTGAAAGACGGCCGGACGTTGCGTGAGCACGTGAGCAACTGCCGCGGCCGCCCGGAGAACCCGATGGACCCCGATGAGGTAGAAAAGAAAGCCGCCTGGCTCATGGAACCTGTATTGGGCAAGAAGAACTCGGATCAGATTATTGAATTGATGCGGCGCGTCGAGACTTTGCCAAACGTCCGAGAGCTCGCGAAGCTCATGATGTTGACGTGACATGCCAGCGAGCGCCAATGAAATCCGGAAGCCGAATATCGAGAGCCGAAACAAACGAACGGGAAACGCCAACGACAAAATCCGAAACGGCGCGTTTGGAAATTGATTTAAGTCACAACTTCTAAGTTCTTGAATACGGCTAATTTTAGGCGTTCACGACTGAGACGTTGCTAAAACTATTGCAATTACAGTTAATCAAGTCAGAGATCCTTCGTTGCACTCAGGATGACAGCAGAGAGCGTCACTCTGAGCGATAGCGAAGAGTCCCGGCCTATTTGCAAAACGACTGAAAAAGGCTTAAGCCGCCGAAGCGTGATAACCCCCATTCCTCGAATGAAAAATGGAATTTCCGAGGGCCTTTGGGCATTCCTCACAATCCTACTTAATAGGTAGGATTGCGAGAAACCCCTTTTCGCTCGTAAAATCCCGTGTCCATAGCCGTTATTCAAGAGTTAGAAACCGCCTTGTCCCATATAAGGAGAAGAAGATGAGCAACCCAAAACTCACCCTAGCGCTTTCGCATTACGACCGACACGTGCCGTTTTTCGATGGCACCGTCAAACCGGACGGCGTCGATCTCAACATCCTCATCGTCGGACAGTCCGATCGCCAGAGAGACGGCGAGGAGCGCCATGAGCGCATGCTGCAGAAGGCCGAGTTCGACGTTGCGGAACTGTCATTATCGTCCTACTTAATGGCAAAAAGCCGCGGCATGCCCTTTTCCGCCATACCGGTTTTTCCGAGACGATTGTTCAGCCACTCACAAATGTGGGTCAACGTGGACGCGGGCATCCGCGAGCCTAAAGATCTCATCGGCAAGAAAGTCGGTTTACACAGCTTCCAGAATACGCTTGCGACCCTTGCCAAAGGCGACCTACAAAGCGAGCACGACGTGCCCTGGCGCGAGGTTCATTGGCTGCTCAGCAAAAAAGACAATCTGGAGTTCACTCCGGCGCCTGGGGTGAAGATCGATCAGTTGCCGGAAACAGCAAACGTTGGCGATATGCTCGAACGCGGCGACATCGCCGCTATGATGACGCCCAATCCGCCGAAGCCGGTGCTGCGCGGCTCGCGGAAAATCAAGCGCCTTTTCGCCGATCCCAAGGCCGAGGATCTCCGCTACTACCAGAAGAACGGCTTCTTCCCGATCATGCATGTGGTTGCTTTCCAAGACCAGGTCTTGAAAAAATATCCCGAAGCGGCTCAGAGCCTGTTCAACGCTTTTAGCGAAGCGAAGAGAATCTGTCGCGAGTTTTATTCAGATCCTAACTGGTCCTGGCTCGCCTGGGGCCGGCAGGCATTCGAGGAAGAAGAAAAGCTGTTAGGACCGGATCCGTGGCCCTACGGCCTGGAGAACAACCGCGCCAACCTGGACCGGTTCGTGGGTTATTCTCTCGACCAAGGTTTAATGTCGAAGAAAATGATGTTGGAAGAATTGTTCCTGCCGATTAATTAATGCTCAGAGGTAGGTTTAGCTAAGAGTTACGTCAGTTATTCCAGCGCCCCTCCATCTGCGAACGGCAAACTTCCTCAACACCCTCCGGTGTAGGGGCACGGCATGCCG
>DATACQ010000869.1:0-2547 GCA_036258955.1 Binatia bacterium | reverse complement strand
GCTGGTTCAAAGGATCGAAAGCGTGGAACAGCAGAACTCTCGGCGAGTACAACGCAAACGGCACCGCTTTATTCATTAACGTCGAAGATCTCCCTTGTCGTGCGCTAGTCGATCTCCCGGTGCGCGGGAAAATAGCCGCCTTCCGCGCTGCCCTGCCTCCACCAACCCGCCGGGTAGGAACAGCACTACGAGCATGAACAGCACGCCGAAGATGATCAAATGGAATTTTACCCAGCGCAGCGCCAGCACTTCCTTAAGAATCACATAAAACAGCGCGCCCAAGACCGGCCCGTGTACCGTTCCGACGCCGCCGATAAACGACATCAGCACGGCATCGAAAGTCCACGCCGGCGAGAAGGTATGCTGCGGGTAGTAACTGACGTGGTAGTAGGCAAACGCGCCGCCTGCGAGGCCGGACAACGACGTAGAGAGAGCCAGGGCGAGCAGCTTATGCTGCATGGCGCTCACCCCGGAGGCCTCTGCCGCCGCTTCGTCCTCACGCACCGCGCGCATGCCCAACCCCACAGGCGAGGGAACCAACAAGGCAACGACCGTGACGCAGACGACGGCAAGGGCGAGAGTGAGATAGTACCGCGGCAGAATACTGTAAGACGCGAGCTCGCCGGCGCTGAGAGTGGAGATCTCCGGTAGGAGATTACCCACCGTGATGCGGAGAATCTCCGCCAAACCAAGAGTGCCGATGGCAAAATAAGCGCCGCGCAGACGAAAGGCCGGCACGCCGATTAAGCAACCGAATGCCGCAGCGACCGAAGCGCCTGCTACCAATGCCGCGAGCACCGGCGCGCCGCCAACCCAAAGGGTGCGGGTCACCAGCGCGCCTAGCCCGAAGAACGCCGCGTGGCCTAGATTGATCTGCCCGGCGTAGCCCCCGAGAAGATTCCAGCTTTGCGCCAGAACTACGGCAAGAAAGATCTGCACGCCAAGATTGAGCAGGTCAATTCGTGCCGTCAAAAACGGCAGCGCGGCGAAAGCCGCCGCGAGCAATATTCCGAGAGCAGTCAATTTCATGCCCGCGCCCCGAACAGTCCTTGGGGGCGTGCCAGCAAGACGATAAGAAAAAGAACCAGCCCGACGACCTCGCGGTATGGGCCTCCGATAAAGACCACGCTCATGGCTTCCGCGAAGCCGAGCAAGATACCACCGGCGAAGGCGCCGAACAGAGATCCGAGCCCCGCGAGCACCACGACGATCAAGGCTTTCAAGGTCCACTCGATGCCAATGGATGGGCTAATTGAATACGAAATCGTTACCAGTCCACCGGCAACGCCTGCCAGGGCGGTCCCCAGGGAAAAAGCCAGCAAGTAGGCGCGCCCCACCGGGATCCCCATAAGCGCCGCAGCCTGCCAATCTTCCGCCGTGGCACGAATCGCTCGGCCCCAACGCGTTCTCATTAGGAACAGATGCAAAGCCCCCAGTATGGCAAACGCAAACAGCAGGCTGCTCAACCGCAACAGCGGCACCGCGAGCGGGCCAATTCGAAGCACCGCGCCGGCATACGTGGTCGTAACGGAGCGCTCGTCGGCGGTCCAAAGTTGTATCGCCAGAGCGTGCAGAACCAGGGTTAAGCCGAAGCCAATGAGCAGCGAATTTTTGATGCGCGCGTCCTCATGGGCCCTTACGATGAATTGAAACAGCGTTCCGTAGAGCAGCAGCCCGAGGGCAAACATTGCGGGTCCGACAGCGAGCAAGGAAACGAAAGGATCGATCTGCCAGAGGGTGAAGAGCCAGAACGTACCGTAACCACCGAGCATGAGCAGCTCGCCATGAGCGACGTTCAAGACCCGCATGACGCCAAACGTGAGCGATAAACCGGCGGCGGCCAAGCCGTAAAGACCGCCGACCAGCAGTCCGAGAATGAGCTGTTGAGCTAAAATCATCACATCGCGGTGAGCCTAGCGTGCGTCTCGCCTTTCATCGCGCCATTTTTTTCTGCGCCAGCGGACCGAGATAGGCCGCGCGCACATGATCGTCTTCGAGCAATTTTATCCCTTCCCCTGAAGCGACGATTCTGCCGCCTTCGAGAATATAGGCACGCTGGGCGCGCGCGAGGACGGTATGCACGTTCTGCTCAACGATCAGCAAACTCATGCCATCCCTGTGCAACGCGGAAAGAATCACCATGATCGACTCGACGACCTGGGGCGCCAGGCCGAGGGACGGCTCATCGAGTAACAGCAGCCGCGGCACTCCCATCAGCGCGCGGCCGAGGGCGAGCATCTGTTGCTCACCGCCGGACAACGATCCGGCACGCTGGCGCTGGCGCTCGTAGAGACGGGGAAAAAGTGTAAAAACTTTCTCGAGCTGCGCGTCTTTTTCTTTTTGCGCGCGCCGCGCAAAGGCGCCGAGCTCGAGATTTTCCCTGATCGTCATCGCGGCAAAAAGCCGTCGTCCCTCCGGCACCAGCGCAATGCCGTGTTCGACGATCCGTTGCGGCAAAGCTCCGCTGATCGTCTCGTTTTCCCAGCGAATCGCACCGGCGCGCGGCGCCAGCAGACCGGAGATCGTATTGAGTAACGTAGTCTTTCC
>DATACQ010000868.1:0-4523 GCA_036258955.1 Binatia bacterium | reverse complement strand
CCCGACCGCGAGATGGATCGTTGTGATGTAAACTACCGCGTCGACGCCGATGCGCCAAAGAGTCGTGTACTTGCCAAAGTAAGAGGCGGCGCCGAGCAACAACTGAACCAGCAAGAGCACGCCAAGAAAGTTGGCTAGCCGAACTGTCTTCTGTTCAGTCGAATGGCTCCGCCTGACGCGAGAAAGCAACAGGATGGTGTGGATGATCACCAGCACGGCAAATAATAGATGAGCATCAAGCCGTTCGCCGCTGTGGCGCAGCACCGCGCCGAAAACTACCTGTAGGTAAATCAGGACCGTCGTGATGACGCTGAGGCGGAGGAGCTTGCCGCCGTCGTCAATCGGCCGCTCGCTGATCTCACCGCGCCACTCCGGTGACGTGAACACCGCGAGCGCAGTGACGAAAGCGAAAAACGCCTGGGCAAACGCAGCGTGAACAATCGCAAGAGTATGCTCGAGCCATATCACTCGCAATCCGCCCAGCACCCCCTGGGCGATCACCAGCGCCAATGCGGCAATTCCCAGCCAACGCAGCCAACGGCGGGATTCCTTCAACCAAAGGGCGAGCGCCATAAAAATCGTGCACAAGCCCACCAGAGAACCGACGAGCCGATGGCTATGCTCGTAGAATATCCCGCCGACCATCTTGGACCATGGATACAAAAACATGTTGTAACCAAAGGTTGTCGGCCAATCCGGTACGGCAAGACCGGCGCCTTTGCTCGTGACTAAGCCGCCGATGAAAAGCAGAGGGAAGGTCGCCACCGCCGTCAATACAGCGAGCCTGTGCGGCCACGGAGAAAAGGATGATGGATGAAGGATGAACGATGAATCCATTCTTTACCGAATAGACAGGTAACGCCGAACTTCGAGTTGTTATTTCTTAGTTGTGAACAGTTAGCGTTTCCGCAAATTCCGACAAAACTCAAGACTTACGACTTAACTAAACCGTCAATGGCCGCGCGCCGCGGCGCCTCCGGGCAGGGGCTTGGACTGCGGCAGCCAATCCTCTTTCACCTCAGGCGAACTGTACTCGTAAGGGCCACGGTACACCACGGGGGTCGTCACAAAATTGCCGTGTGGCGGGGGCGAGGGGGCGGTCCATTCCAAGGTATTGGCCAGCCATGGATTGATATCCGCCTTTTTGCCGGCAAACAGACTCACGATGAAATTGTACAGGAAAAAGATCTGACTCGCCCCTAGGAGGAAGGCGCTAACCGTAATCACCACGTTCCAGTCTTGCATGGGCTGGATGAACTCGTACTGCAGCGGGTTATAGATCCGCCGCATGTGACCGCCTACTCCGAGAAAATGCATCGGGAAAAAAGCGCCGTTGAAAAAAATATAAGTGAGCACGAAGTGAATCTTCGCCAGTGGCTCGTTCATCATGCGCCCGAACATTTTCGGGAACCAATAATATACGGCGGCAAACAATGCGAAGATGATGCCGGCCACGACGTAGTGGAAGTGCGCGACGATGTAATAGGTGTCGTGAATGAAGATATCGACGGGCGTCGAAGCCATAAAGATGCCGGAAAGCCCGCCGATGACGAAGTTCGAAACAAAGCCCAACGCGAACAACATCGGTGAGGTAAAGCGGATCGTGCCCCCCCAGAGGGTGCCGAGCCAGTTGAACGTCTTAATAGCCGAGGGCACAGCGATCACCATGGTGGTCATCATAAAGGCCGTCCCCAGCAGCGGATTCATGCCGCTCATGAACATATGATGGCCCCACACGATCCACGAGAGGAATGCAATAGCAATCATCGAAAACGCCATGGCATGATAACCGAAGATCGGTTTGCGCGAGAAAGTCGATAATAGTTCCGAGGTCACCCCCATCGCCGGCAAGACCAGAATGTACACTTCGGGATGGCCGAAGAACCAGAACATATGCTGCCAGAGAAGCGGCTCGCCGCCGCCTTCCGGGAGAAAAAAACTCGTCCCCGCCATGCGGTCGAACAGCAGCATCGCCAGCGCCGCGGTAAGCACGGGCAGCGCAAGCAACAACAGAATCGCGGTGACGAACAGAGACCACACGGTCAACGGCATACGGAAATAGGTCATGCCCGGCGCTCTCATATTCACAATGGTGGTAATGTAATTGATGGCACCCATCAGAGAAGAAGCGCCGGCAACAAGCAAGCTGATGATCCAAAGATGCTGGCCCCACTCTACGCCTGTGTACTGGCCCCTGGCCGCCAACGTCGCGTAACTCGTCCAGCCGCCGGCTGCGGGTCCGCCGGGCACGAAAAAGCTCGCGAGCATGATGACGCCCGAAACCGCGCCCACCCAAAACGAGAGCATGTTGAGCTTGGGAAACGCCATATCGCCGGCGCCGATCATCAGTGGGATCAGGAAATTGCCGAAAGCGCCGACCATGATTGGCATGACCACGAAAAAGATCATGAGCGTAGCGTGCATCGTGAACAGCGCGTTGTAAGTCTGCGGCGGTATGATGCCCTCATACATGTACGGCTCGGGGATCGCACTGAGTCCCGGAACGGCCGTTTCGGGCCAGGCAAGCTGCCAACGCATCATCATTGCCAAGAGGCCGCCGATGATCAGCATGAAGAGGCCCATGAACAGAAATTGCCGACCTATCATTTTATGATCCGTGGAGAAAATGTACTTCTGCACGAACCCTAATTCTTGATGGTGGCCATGGACCGCATGGACCGCGGCTGTATCGCTCATGTTAAAAACTCCTTCGTGATTAGATCGGATTCCGAAATGAAGCAGGCCAGCCTATTGCGGTTTCCTGGCGAGGTTCTCCGCCGCCCACTTTCCGTAATCTTCGGCCGTATGCACGTGCAGCCAACCCTTCATTCCCGAATGACCGAAGCCGCAAAGCTCTGCGCAGGGAAGCTCGTAGCTTCCCGGCTTGGTGGCCTCGAACCAGGCGAGAATCGTTCGTCCGGGGACGGCATCCTGCTTGAAGCGCAGGTTAGGAATGAACAAGCTATGAATCACATCAGTCGCCGCTATGTGTACGCGAACGATCTTGTTTGCCGGCACATGAATATCGTTGTCGAACTTAACGTCGTCTTCACTGCCCAGTTTGCCGTCCGGCCCTGGATAGGCAATCTCCCAATTAAACTGCTTGGCTGTGACGCCGACTTCGAAGTCGGTGGCAGGTGCTTCACGTTTAACCTTCGCCCAAGTCGCTACGCTCATGAAGGAGATGACGATCAGAATAGCCGCTGGAATGACAGTCCAAATGATTTCCAGCGTCGTGTTCCCATGGGTATACGTCGCCCGCCGGTTACCCCGATCGCGGTATCTCCAAAGAAACCAGAGCATGAGCACCGTTACGATGATGAACGTAGTAGCGGTGATGTAGTAAATAAGGAAGAAGAGCGCGTCGATTTCCCGACCATAGGTCGACACATCTTCCGGCAGCCATCTGAGCATTAACGGACCATCCTTAAGAGTGAGTTTTTGCGGGCGCAGTGGAAAACTTCGCTCTTTGCTAACATAGCTACCGGGGCATTTCAAGCATCGATGCAGCTGATTTGCAAAGGATTTTCGCAGGTGTTAAGCACAAGACGACCTCCAAACTCGAAAGCTTTCATGCACAATTGGCAGTCGTTAAGCCTGTTGCTCCATCTCCTGGCGCTGGCGCTTTGGCTCGGCGGCATTGCGTTCTTTTTGGCGGCTTTCGGTCCCGCGCTAAACGACCTCAAAGCCGGAGCCGCTATCCGGTCGCTCAACCAAGGCAGAGTGGCCCTTGAGAGCATGGCATGGATCGGCATAACGCTTTTGATGATTACGGGAGGCGTCAACTTGGTTATACGGAGCCAGATGACCGGCGCGCATCTCGGTCGCACCTACATGATCCTCTTGGCAGTCAAGCTTTTTCTGTTCGTCGCGATGCTGGTACATCACACGTTGCAGGTTTTTAAATACGGGCCGAAAATCGCGGCGCTCACGGGCGAGGCGCCTTCGGATAGCGCCGCTTGGCCTGACTCCCTGCGGACGCTTTGGAAGCGCTGGTTCATGCTGCTGAAACTCAATGCCGGCCTGGGACTCGTGGCCATGCTCCTTGGCGTTCTGCTGATGGAAAGCTAGCTGGCTGCGCTTCGCCGTTTCGGGTTTCGGGTTCCGGGTCTCGGGATAACTCGAAACTCGAAACGCGAGACTCGAAACCGATACGCGCCTCGCCTCTGGATCTTTTTGAGCAGCCTGCAAAAACCCGTTTTGACGTCTGATCTCCGACCTTTGAAATCTGTCCCGTCCCTCGCTTGATTCGATGCCCCGTTCGGAAGTATAGGTTAACCGGTCAGATTGAACAAATACCCGAGAATCAAAGGAGAAATCATGAAACATGGCGCTTTCCTCGGTGCCCTAAGCGTGCTTCTGTCGCTGATGTCGTTTGCACCCGTCATGGCTGCAAACGTCAATGTCGTGTGGACCAGCGAGGTCGGCTCGTTTGCGCCGCTCTGGGTTACCAAGGAGGCCAAGTTGTTTGAGAAGTACGGCAACAATGTTCAACTCATTTTTATCCAGGGTGCCTCGTCCGC
>DATACQ010000867.1:0-5943 GCA_036258955.1 Binatia bacterium | reverse complement strand
GGCAATTTTACCGCCGCCCGGGAGAATGAACGACTTGAGTGGCTCTAGCTGCTTCTGGCATTCGTCGATAGCTTCTTCGAGCTTTTTCACCTCACGCTCCCCCACTCGGTACATGCCGTCATAGGTGAAATCATCAGGGGTGGCGAGCTCACTGCCAAGGTCGAAAAGCTCGTCTTGAATCTGACGCAGGATGCCGTCGAGGAACTCGTGCGCGTTCCCGGCCTGCAACTTCTCGTCATTAAAGGTTCGCGCCAACCCGACAACCGCATTCAACTCATCGATGGTTCCGTAGGCGTCGATCCGTGGAGAATCTTTCGGTACCCGCTTGCCGCCGACCAGTGCTGTTTCACCCTTGTCGCCAGTGCGGGTGTAAACTTTAGTTATGCGAATGGCCATATGCCAACGGCAAGCTCGTTATTTCAAACGGACAAACAGCTAAGATGAAGCTCAACCCTGTGCTCAGCATCAAACTCGCGCAGTTCTTGTACCGCCCAGTGTGCGCCAAATGAAGTAAATCGGAATTCCGATAGCCACGATGCCAACTCCCACTAGTGACTCGAACGGCTTTTCTTTCACCGATCCCCAAACGATCCAGAAGTGGATGGCTATGAAAACAAGCGGCACGAACGGATAGCCCCACAACTTGTAAGGACGCTCGAGCTCCGGTCGTTTGTACCGCAGGACTATGACTGCACCGACCGTGAAGGCTGAAAAGAGCGTAATAACGACGCTCACATAAGTAAATAGCGTCCCCCAAGTATTAGTCAAAATGAGTAAACAAGCCCACACGGCCTGAAGTACGATGGCGCTGATTGGGGTTCCGAACCTCGGGTGCACGCGACTGAGAGACTTGAACAATACACCGTCCTGCGCCATCGCATAATAGATCCGCGGACCAATCATCGTGACCACGTTGAGAGCGCCGAGAATAGATATTGTGATGATCGCGGTAATCCATGCCGACGTTTGATACCCGAACAAAGCGGTTGTGGCGACCTCAGAAACGCGCATCGCTCCTTTCATCTCCGTCACGGGGACAGCATAAATGTAAACGGCATTAACGGCCAAGTAGAGCGCAGTCACGATGAGGACACCGAACAGCAAAGCGCGAGGCAAGTTTTTCTCCGGCTCCCTCACCTCACCGGCAATATACGTCAGTGCGTTCCAACCTGAGTATGCAAAGATGACCGGGATAAAAGCAGCGGCAAACACACTGAAACCACCGACCTTTTGCCAATCAAACAGTGGTGAAAAATGTGCCGTGTCACCTCTGCCGAATAGAACGCCGAACACGATGATTCCCAGAAGGGCACCGATCTTCAGAATGGTAAGAACATTTTGGGTTATAGTTCCTTGACGCACGCCGAGGCAATGCAAGCCCGATAAAAGAAGCACGACCACAATGGCGAAGACGGTTCCGGCGGTGACGATAATGGGCACAAAGGGTATGTCCAACGAAAAAATCACTGCTTCGGAGCCGAGCACCGGAAAGAAGAAGGCCGTAAAGCCGTTCAGACTCACCGCGAGAAAGGCAATGGCTCCCGAGAACGTAACGAGAAAAGAAGACCACCCCGAGAGAAAACCCATCAATTTTCCATAAGCCTCACGGATATAAATGTAGTCGCCTCCAGCATATGGCAAGCTGGCCGACAACTCCGCAAAACTGAGCGCGCCAGCGAGGGCAAGCAATCCGCCGAGGAGCCACACAAACAATATGCCTCCCGGCGAGGGTAGAGTCTCCGCAATGACGCCGGTCGAAATAAAGATGCCGGTGCCGATCATATCTCCGGCGATCAACATTACGCCGCTGAACAAGCCTATTTGCCGTTTCAATTCGGTCTGCGCCATGACGGTTAGCATTACAGGGAAACGGCTTAACTGGCAAATAATGGACCGTGAGCACTGTTCGCATGCGACAGTTGTTGCCTTTACCAGATGTGATAGGTTTTCAACTGATAAACTTTTTTTAAGAATTCATGGACAAAGTCGAAGTTTCGAAGGGTCGTTCGTTGACGCGATACCCGATCTGACGAAATGCGCGGTTCTGCGTCGCCCTGCTACAGCCTCGCACTGATCCGCCCTCTGAAATATCCGGAGAGCTGACTCGCGTGACGCTGAGTCTGCGGATCGAGCTTCGTCAACGACAGTAATATTCGTGAACGAAAGTAATAAAGGAAGGATTGCGATGAAATTTGCGTTGCTGCTTCTTACACTTTCCGCTACACCCGCCGTTCTCACGGCCCAAGATGCCGTCAAGCGGGATCAGCATCGGATGCACCGGCTGCATCGCGATCCGCAAGCATACATCGGCGCGCTCGAGGATCCCAAACGCGACGCCTATCAGAAGCCGCACGAAGTCGTCCACGCATTGGGTTTAAAGCCCGGAGAAGTGATCGCCGATATTGGCGCTGGCTCAGGCTATTTCACATTCCACCTGGCGCGCCACGTAGGGCCGGAGGGTAAAGTCTACGCCGTAGATGTGAGCCCCGACATGATCCGTCACATCAACCGGCGCATTCGCGATGCAAAAGCTTATAATGTCGTGTCCGTGCTCGCTGAGCCCGATGATCCGCTACTGCCCGAGCAGTCTGTGAATCGCTTTTTTATCTGCGATGTATGGCATCACGTCGAAAACCAGACGAAATATCTCTCCGTGATGAAGAAGATGCTCAAAGAAGATGGCGAGATCATCATGATCGACTTTCACAAGGCCGATATTCCGGTGGGTCCGCCGCCGCAGATGAAAATAGCCCGGGAACATGTGATCAAACAGATGGAGAGCAACGGCTTTCGCTTAAAAAAAGAACACACTTTCTTGCCATATCAATATTTTCTCGTCTTCGCGATCAGGTGAGGGCCGGATCGGAATCCGGCCGCGCTGTTGGAGCTTTCACGGCTTGCATGAGCCATCATATTTCTTACGCGCTTAGTCCTCTCTTGAGCTTCAAAAGAAGCGTTGCCGCCGCAAGGATCGTTATTGCCCACGCAAACCAATCGCCGAAACGCACATAATAGGTTTGGCTGGTCAGAAGATCGACCTCGCTGTGCATCACGGCGGGCTCGAATGTCGGCAGCACCTGCGCGACTTCTCCCTTGGCGTTCACCAATGAGGTCACTCCCGTGTTGGTGACACGCAGCAGACTGCGGCGCGTTTCAATGGCGCGAAATTGCGCGAGCCAGAGATGTTGCCAAGGCCCAACCGATTGGCCGTACCAGGCATCATTGGTCAGATTAACGAGAACATTGGCTCCCGTTTCGCTCACAAACTTGCGTACAAGATCAGGCATCAGGTCTTCGTAACAAATGAGCGGCGCGGCCCGAACACCTCTCGGCAGATGAAAGACTCGGGGGCCCTCGCCCGCCGTGAAGCCATCCGCAAAAGGCAACGCGGGCAAGTGGGACAATAACTTGGCGAACGGCAGATACTCGCCAAAAGCCAGCAGTACCTGTTTATGGTAGCGACCAAGCACCCGTCCCTTGTCATCCGTAACAAAAGCGGTATTGAACGCCCTGAAGTTCGCCGTCCCAGGCTTGCCGCGAAAACTGCGCGCGCCGAAGATAAAATTGGCGCGCGCGGACTTTAGCGGGGGAAGCAGTTCCAGCGGGAGAACCTGAATATTCTCCGGTATCCAGAACTCAATCGCTGACTCGGGCCAAATGACAATAGGCACTTCGTCAAGTTGGGACGTGAGACTCACATGTTTCTGTAGATTCTGCTTCGCCAGCCCTGGATCCCATTTGAGGTCGACACCGACGTTCGCCTGCACGGACCCGACGGAAATTTTTCGCGCCCCGGCCATCTCCTCTGCCACGCGCTCGAGGCGCTGATAGCCGTAAACGATCGAAACGATAAGCGCCAGGGACGCATAAGCAACCGGGAGGAAGAATCCGCGTCGCTCCTGCTCGGACGCGAAAACGGCTTTGTAGAGCGCCGCATTGAACCACATGACGACGAAGCTGGCCCCATACGGCCCGACCAAATCCGCCGTTTGAATGAACCAGGAGAACGCCCCTTGGGAATTGGCCAGATACCATGGAAACAATAAGGGAAAGAGGAACTCGAGCGGCACCCAAAGCAACGCGGGGAAAAGCTGCAGTGGTCCGAATCCGGCGGTCCGCACGAACGCGGCAAAGAGCGCCATCTGCAAGCCTTGCAGTGCCGCATAAACCAAAAAAACCGCAATGCTCGCGGCGTACGGAAAGCCGCCAAAAACGCTTATCGTGTCAATCAACCAGTGAAACCCCGCGAGGTGTGCGAAGAACCCCACCGACCACCCAGAAAGAATTGCCTGGCGCGGCTTCTCCGCGCGTTCGATCGACCAGAAAAACGGGATGAACGCTATCCAAGCCAACGGAAACAGAACCGGCTTTATATAAGGCGCCGCTAGAAGTACGGCCGCGAGAAGACCAAGAAGGACGTGCTTTGCCATGGGAAGAAGCAGCGCGGCCGCGCGTGCTACGGCATTTTTACCGGAATGTTGTCCTTGCCGTCGAAGGGAGGCGCGTAAATGACGAAGGCGACAGAGGGTTCGAGATCGGTGTTGACATAGTAATGAGGAACACCGCGCGGGATGTGCGTGATATCGCCTGCTGTTAAGTTGATGCGCCGGGTGTCCATAACCAGATAGCCGCGCCCTCGGACAATCATCACCGTAGCGTCATGCGCTTTGTGCATATGGGGAGATTCGCGCTCGCGTATCTGCACGACGTGATGGCTCGCGCTCTGGCTTTGGCCGAATGTAGTTAGTTTGATGTTTTCATTGGGCCCGAGAGGGTTCTCCGCGACGACTTTAGCTAAATCGATGGGGCGCAATTCCTTGCCATACTGAAGAAAAACATACGGGCTCAGCCCAGGAGTGCATCCGAGGAGCCCGGAAAGCACGCTGAAGACAGCAAAAACGAATTGAGCGATTCGAGCCATCGTAACCCTATACACGCGCAAACCTGCACGTTGGGAGCAGAGAACCGTTGTGATATTAACGATCAATCTAGCGAATCGTTGGTCAAAAAACCAGTAACGTGAAAGAACACGAAATACACTCGGTGATCAGAATTCTGCGGCGCAAAGTGCCAAAGTGGGAGACGCCGATCGTAACCTTGATGGCCGAAACTTATGAGAGTCCGTTTCGCGTGCTGATCTCTTGCATTCTGAGCCTGCGTACCCAAGACGCCACAACGGCCAAGGCCGCGCATCGTTTGTTCGCCGTGGCCGATTCGCCTCAAGCCATGATTAAACTCAACGCAAAAAGAATAGAAACGCTGATTTTCCCGGTCGGCTTTTATAGAACGAAAGCAAAGAATATTCTCGATATCTGCAGAACGCTTATTGAAGAGTATGGCGGCAACGTGCCCGACGACATCGATGAGCTGTTGAAGCTGAAAGGCGTTGGGCGAAAGACTGCGAATTTAGTCGTAACTTTGGGCTACAGAAAACCGGGAATTTGCGTGGATACCCACGTTCATAGAATTTCCAATCGTTGGGGTTACGTGAAAACGGCGACACCCGAGAAGACTGAGTTCGCATTGCGGGCGAAGCTGCCCAAACAGTACTGGATCGAATACAACGACTTGCTGGTCAGCTTTGGCCAGCACTTGTGCCGCCCCATCTCTCCTCTATGTAGCCAATGTCCTGTGGCCAAATATTGCGATCGCATTGGCGTAACGCTAAGCCGTTAACTACCGAACATCAGACATGCCTTGAACCCGGATTCTGCAGTTGAACCTAGCTACCGCGAGAACGAGGGGCGAGCCTGAAGTAGCGAAGACACCCAAGCATGCAGCTTCAAAGTCATTTTCGCCTTTTCGCTGCCGATGGTTTAAAAGTTTTGTCAGGGGACAAGCAGCGCTGATCGACGTCCGGTCAGAGGCAGAATCTATTGGCTTCGCTACGAAAGGTTTGCTCCTCGCCTCCATCAAGACCAACTGCGGAATCGGGTTGAAGAT
>DATACQ010000866.1:0-1764 GCA_036258955.1 Binatia bacterium | reverse complement strand
GAATGAGAATGCGCACGACGCCGTTCTTATGCCAGTTGATAAAAGGTTGGCGGGAAAAAAATGCCGCAGTCGTGATCGCGCGGCAATGAACTTCGCCGCGTTCCAGGGCCAAATCCTGCTCTGCCCCGCCGGGATAACCGGTCACGAGCTGAAATTTGAGACCCAACGTTTCTTCGAGCAGCGTCGGAATTAAATGGCCGCTCGTGCCCACGCCGGTTGCGGAGCATTTCGGCGGTTCTTTGGCACTGCGAATGTCCTCCAGAGTCTTGTAAGGCGCGTCCGAACGCATAAAGAGTAAGCTGCCGTTTTGTTCCGGTGATCCGATCCAAGTGAACTTGGACCAGTCAAACTTGACCTCTTTGTTGCCAATCAGTTGGGCCAAATAGAGTCCGGGAGCGATGGACCCGAGGGTTAGCCCGTCGGGTTTCGCCACGTTGTAGACGTAGTTGGCGGCAATCATCGAACCCGCCCCGGGCATATTCTGTACGAGTAACTCTGGCTTGCCTGGAAGATATTTACCCATACTGCGCGCGTAAGCGCGCGCCCAAAGATCGTGACTGTCACCCGCGAGATAGCCGACAATGATCCTGACGGTTTTTCCCTGATAGGATGGCGCCTGCGCATGAGCGTTCACGAACGAAATCGCAAGGATTGCCAAACACAGAAGTGATTTTCTCATCGCCTACCTTTCAAAAAACCCGATCGGTTCCGCGATCGGACGAGAAATGACATAGCAGAGCTTGTGGAAAGTTGGTTGTTCACTGAACGCTGCGGTTAACGGAAAAAAGGCGCGAGCGCCATAAGGGCGCTCGCACAATCGTCGATCAACTACTCTTTCTTTGCCGGGGCCGGCTTTTTGGGGACAACCGCAATTAACTCACTATACGGAACGATCCTTCCGTGGAGCGGCAAAATCCGATCCACATCCAGATTTAAGCGGCGCACCTGAGCTTCAAGATTCACCGAGAAGGGATTCGGCACCTTGGGCGGTTCGGCACCAGCTGGGCCGGGCGTAAAAGCGTCGGCCTCGATGAGTATTTTCTCTTTGCGCAAGTACGCCATGACGAGCCCCTGGTGGTGCGGATTACCGACGATCTGGTAGAGCTCCACGGAACGCGCGCCATCGGTCAACACCATATTATCTCCCATTGCCTGAAAAACCGGCTTCTTCCCCGATCTAGCGAGTCTGTCAGGGCTGTAGTTGCGCGAATTCGCCGCGGCGCGCTCGAAGAAAGCGCGGTTCAATTCGTGGGTCACAATCGTGGCGCCCTCCAGCGCGTAAGCACGGATGCCGCTGGAGTGATCGAAATGATGATGGCTATTGACCACGTACCGGATCGGTTTTCCCGGGACTGTCTTTTTCACCTCGGCGATTACCGCGGCGGAGCGTTGGTCTCCCTGCGGCGCTTCGACCACGATGAGGTAATCCTTCATTTCGATCAGCACGCTGTGATGCGAGCCACCGGTAATGTACCAGATCCCATCCGCCGCCTTCTCCATTTTCACGGGTGTGGGATTCGTACGCACGTTTTCCGGTATCTGAATATTGATGGGCTGATTCACGCGCACGGCCGTCACGTCTAGATCCAAGACCGGGTTGCCGTCCTGATACTGAATAATCTTTGAGGGAAACTTGATGCCGGCGAAATCGCGGTAACCGCTGAAATGAGTGTCCACTTTCGTATCACCGCTGACGGGATTGCCGTACCAGGACTCGATCCGTTCGATGAGATTCTCATCGTTGACATAGGCGTCCGCCTTCAT
>DATACQ010000865.1:0-2128 GCA_036258955.1 Binatia bacterium | reverse complement strand
ACGGCAGTCGCGATTGCACGAGCTGGGGGTAACTTATTCACGCTTTACGCCGCCGAGCTCAATCGCACAGCGCAATTTACAGCTGAGCGCCCGCCACAGGAGCATTTTGCTACGTATGTCTACGGTTGCATCCGCGAGCTTCAAGATCGCGGCATTTTGGTGCCCCCGGTAAACATCCATGTGGCTTCGGACGTACCGATCGGGGTCGGGCTTTCTTCCAGCGCGGCGCTCGAGGTGGCATGCTTGCGCGCGCTGCTCGAACTGCTGGGTCGGTCGCTGGACGACGTCTCGATCGCAGAGATCGCGCAGCAAGCGGAGATCAAGTATGCCGGCGTGAACTGCGGCATCATGGACCAAATGGCATCGAGCCTGGGGGACACAGGCAGCATGATATTTTTGGACACGCGCACTTTGGAGCGCAAATTGTTGCCGCTGCCGGCCTCCTCCGAAGTCCTGGTTCTGGATTCAGGCGTCGCACGGACATTGGCGGGTAGCAAGTACAACGAGCGACGCGCCGAATGCGAGCAAGCGGCGCGTTTCCTCGGCGTGAAGGCGCTCAGGGATGTGGCCGAACTTGCGGCTACCGAGCAGCTGCCAGAACCGCTGCAGCGAAGGGCGCGCCATGTCATGACCGAAAATAGCCGGGTGCTCCAGGCGTGCGGTCGCCTTGCCGCCGGCGATTTTGGCCGGCTGATGAACGAGTCGCATCAAAGCTTACGCGATGACTACGAGGTATCTATCCCCGCACTCGATCATCTGGTCGGGCTCTTACAGAAGCAGCCGGCCGTGTATGGGGCGAGACTTACCGGCGCGGGCTTCGGCGGCGCGTGCGTGGCGCTTTGCCGTTCGGGAGAGGCCCGAAAGATCGGACGGGAGACTCTCGCTGGTTACAATGACGCTGGCGGGCACGGCCGGCTTCTCGTGCCGCCAGACACCACACTATCGATTTGATCTGATGCAAGCCGCAACAGCGGGAGCCTGGGCCTACTGTCATGCGGATGATTGAAGATGGCTATTGAACAACAGCTATTCGGCCGTACGCCAGACGGACGCGCCGTCGATATTTACACTCTTGCGAATAAGAACGGTCTGGAGGCCCGGATCATGACTTACGGGGCCACCCTCGTGTCCCTGCGAGCGCCCGATCGCAGCGGCGCGCCCGCTGATGTAGTGCTCGGTTTCGATGAGTTTCGACGATATCTGGAGCAACATCCCTACTTCGGCTGTGTGATCGGACGCTACGCTAACCGCATTTCCCGGGCGCGCTTCAACATCGGCCCGAGCTGCTATAGGCTCGCAGCAAACGACGGGCAAAATCATCTTCATGGCGGAACGGTGGGGTTCGACAAAATAGTGTGGAACGCACAAGCGGAGCTTTCGGCCGACGGACCCCAGCTTGCGTTAAGCTATTTCAGCGCCGCCGGCGAGGAAGGCTACCCCGGCAATTTGCAGGTGCGAGTGACCTATACCCTAACGGAAAGAAACGAGCTGCGCCTCGACTATAACGCGACTACGGATCAGGACACCGTGTTGAACCTGACCAATCATAGCTATTTCAATCTTGCGGGTGCTGGAACGATTCACGACCACGTGCTGTTTTTGTCTGCCGAGCGATTCCTGCCGGTGGATAACGAGCTTATCCCGACTGGCGAGCAGCGCCCCACTCATGGAACGCCCTTCGACTTTACTCGCCCGCGATCAATCGGCTCCGGCATCAACTGTGACGAAGTGCAATTGCGGCTAGCCGGCGGTTACGATCATTGTTGGGTTTTGGCGGAGGAGTCGCGTCGTGGCGCGCCAGCAGCCACATTGTACGATCCCGGTAGCGGACGGCTCATGACGGTTTTCACTTCAGAACCAGGCATTCAGGTCTATAGTGGAAATTTCATGGACGGCCGCATCCGTGGCAAGGGAGGGCAGCCGTATTGTCAACATGCAGGCTTGTGTCTCGAGACCCAGCACTTTCCCGATTCGCCGAACCAGCCCGCGTTTCCCTCAACCCTGCTCAGACCGGGAGAAGTCTATAATCAGACGACCGTCTACCAGGTATCTATACAAAACTCGTTTTAAGTTTCGCGTCGGTTGTTTAGTTCTCCGACCCGGGAGTGAGGCGGCAACTTAAACCCGG
>DATACQ010000864.1:0-8302 GCA_036258955.1 Binatia bacterium | reverse complement strand
CAAAAAATGAAAAGGGCGGGCGGCAACCAAGGCTGATAGGTGAGCTTGCGCAAAAGCCAGCGTCCCGCTGGTTTGGCGTATGGAATACGAACCTTGCGCGCGGCGATGTAGATACCGCGCAGGCCTAAGGTGAAATAGTCTCTCGCCTTGGCCAAAGGCTGTGCTCTTTCCACCTTGCGCACCGCTGTAATGTTGTCAACGATAGCGATTTCCTGAAAGCGCCGCGACCGGAAAACTTCCTCCCACAACACGCGTTTAGGTCCCTTCTTCCGGATCGTATCATGCATCGCAATGATCCCACCTTCAACCACGTGAGGCTCCCAAAGCGTAAAATCCAGCTTGCTTGGCTCATAGCGGTGATCGCCATCGATCCACAAGAGTCGCACCGGCATGTTCCAGCCGTTCGCGGCCGCCTCCGACGTCATGATCATCGGCACGACCTGATTCTCAAGGCCGGCCTTCTTGATGTTGGCGAGAAACTCCGCTTCGGTATCTTCCAGGTATCCCTCCTCGGGCTGAATGCGATGCGGATCGATAGCGTAAACCATGGCCCCGTGCATCGCTGCGGCTCCGCGCGCTAGCGCGATGGTTGACTTGCCTTTGAAGCTGCCGATCTCGACGATGACGCCCCCGCAGTGGTTTAGTCGTCCCAGTCTATGGAGAAAATCCACCTCGGTATCGGTCAACATGCCGGGTGCCTGGTAAAGATCAGGACGTTTTGAACCCATCGCTCTTCTCTCCGTCAAACTATCCTGTAGCATTTCACGCCGGAGACTTGAAGCCCGAGTTGATCTTTCGGTTGTCAGTCCTTATCGTCTAAACGATATGGCAAAGCCGGAGCTTGCAGCTGACGCCAGGCCCAGCGTCTCTGGGATCGTCGTCTGTTTCAATGAAGAAGAAAATATCCGCCGCTGCTTGGAAAGTTTGCGTTGGTGTGACGAGATCGTCGTCGTGGACTCGTTCAGTACCGACGGGACGCTCGAGATCTGCAAGCAATTCACCGACCGAGTGCTGCAGAGAACCTGGGCCGGCTATCGCGATCAGAAAGCCTTCGCTTATGCCCACGCAACCAAAGAGTGGGTTATGCTAGTGGATGCCGACGAGCGGGTGCCGCCGGAGCTGCAAGAGGAGATTCGCGAGGCTTTGAACAAAGATCGAGGCAGGTACGCCGGCTACGCCATACCACGGCTAGTTTTTTACTTAAATCGCTGGTGGCGTCGGGGCGGTTGGTATCCGGACTATAACGTGCGGCTGTTTCGCCGCGAACGTGTGAGCTGGGGCGGAAGGGATCCTCACGAAAGGATTCTGGTCGACGGACCGGTGAGGAGATTACGCCATCCACTGCACCATTTTACTTACCGCCACATCGCGGACCATCTGGAACGCATCAATCGGTATACTTCGATCTCGGCGCGCGAGTTGAAGGCTGAAGGTCATAACGCCCGCTGGTCCGACGCGCTGCTGCGGCCCGCCGCCCGGTTCTTGTATTCGTATGTCCTCAAACGCGGCTTCATGGAAGGTTTTGCCGGATTTTACGTCGCTGTGAGCGCGGCGATGTATGTTTTTCTCAAGTATGCTAAGCTCTGGGAGTTATACGTTGAGGACGAGGACGACGTTGGGCGGAAGCCCTCATAACCGCCTGCTGAAGATCCTGCACATCGATCCCGAGCGCGACTGGGGAGGAGGAGAGTCGCAGGTGCTCGGATTGGTAAATTATCTTGCCGGCAAAGGACACGTAAACGATCTCCTGACCCATCCTGACGGAAGGTTGTGGGAGCGCTGCCAAGGATTGAAGATACGAACCCTGCCGTTCGTGGCGCGCAACGATGTCGATCTGCGACCCGTCTGGAGACTGCGCCAGCTCATTCAGCGGGAAAACTATGATATCGTTCACTTGCACACCAAGCGCGCCCATGCGCTATCGATGTGGTTGCCCCGCAGCCAAGCGGCGCCGAAATATGTTGTTACCCGCCGCATGGATTATCCGGAGATCAAGAACTGCTATACCCGTTTACTCTACAATCGCTGCGTTCATGGCGTAGTGGCTATCTCCCGGCCGATCGTCGAATTGCTCCTCGGTGCCGGCGTCGACGCCTGGAAAGTTCGCCTGATACACAGCGGAATAGATGTCTCTCGTTTTACGGCTCTGCCGCAGCGGGAGCGCTCGGGCGTGCCGCCGGTCGTCGGCTGCATGGCGGTTTTGGAGGAGCGTAAAGGTCATCGTTTTCTTTTGGAAGCCCTGGCGTTGCTCAAGACGCGCGGAGTGCAAGTGCATTGTCTTCTGGCCGGGGAAGGTCCCGAACGTGAAACATTGGAGAACATGACCGCGCGGCTCGGACTCGCGCACGAGGTGAAATTCTCAGGATTCATCGCCGATACACCGGCGTTTCTGGCGGATATTGACGTCTTTGTCTTGCCATCGTTGTACGAGGGACTCGGGGTGGCAGCCCTGGAAGCGATGGCGGCGGGGAAACCGGTGGTTGCGAGCGGCGTGGGAGGGCTCCCCGATTTGATCGCCGACGGAATTACAGGCTTGCTTATACCGCCGCGTAACGCCGCGGCGTTAGGCGACGCGGTCGCGCGATTGCTTCACGATCGCACGCTCGCGGGGGAGCTAGGACGGCGTGCTGCGATGCGTGTCCGAAAGCATTTCGCGGTAGAAAAGATGGCAGCCCGCAACGAAGCCTACTATTATGAGCTGCTTGAAGCGGGAGCGTAACCGTCGGAATGGCGAAACAGCGGCTGTTGGACATCGTGGAGAAGTTTGCCCGTATCCGGCTCCTGGTCATTGGCGATTTAATGCTCGATTGTTTCATCTGGGGAGATGTTCAGAGGATCTCACCGGAGGCGCCGGTGCCCGTCCTGCGCGTCACGTCCGAGAGTTTTCGCCTCGGCGGCGCGGCTAACGTGATGCATAATGTCCGCTCGCTCGGCGGACAGGTCGAAGCGTGTGGCATCATCGGCACGGACAGCGCCGGCAAAAAAGTACTCAAGGAGCTGCGCAAGGCCGGGGTCATGACCGCCGGTGTGATTGCTGCCCCGCGTTATCAAACCGTCCAGAAGACCCGCGTCATCGCGAGCCCGCGACACCAGCAAATTGTGCGTTTGGACCGCGAAAACGACGGCACCATCCCTGAGGGGACATTGAACCAAGCCCGTGCGTTTCTCACGGAGGCGGCTGCGCGCTGCGATGCCATCGTAGTTTCCGATTACGGCAAAGGCGTCGTGCATCGAGAATTGCTCGATGGCTTAGCCGATCTAACCCGGCGCAAGGGCATGGTCTGCGTCATCGATCCAAAAAAAGAAAACTACGCGCGTTACCGGCACCCCTCGCTCGTCACACCCAACAAAGATGAGGCCGGCGAGGCCTCGGGGATTCCGATCTCCGATGAGCGCTCCTTGTGCGCGGCGGGAAGCAAACTGCTGCGCATGTGGCGCGCCCGCGCGGTCATGATCACTAGAGGCTCGGAGGGTATTAGTCTCTTTCGTGCCGGGAATCCCGTGCGCCATTTTCCCACGGCGCCGCGCGACATTTTTGATGTGACGGGCGCGGGAGATACAGTCGTGGCGGTATGCGCTTTGGCCCTCGCGTGCGGCGCAAGCTACGAGGAAACCGCCATGATGGCCAATCTAGCAGCGGGGCTGGTGGGCGACGAGGTCGGGACGGTTGCCGTGCCGCGGCAAAGACTTATCGGGTTGCTTGAGGAAAAACAGTTATGAGAAGTATGACGGGATACGGCGAGGCCTCCCAGCACGTGCGCGGCACTAAAATTTCGATCCAGATGCGCACTCTCAACCACCGCCACCTCGATTTACAGTTGCGGGTCCCAAGAGAATATCTGAGTTTCGAAGAAGAAATCCGCAAACAACTCCGCGAACGGATTGCGCGCGGGCGGGTGGATCTGTTTGTCAACCGTATCGCCGCCAAGGGCTCAGAGCGAACGTTGGAGCTGGATGACGAGCTGCTGCGGCAATATTTGGGATCGCTCAAAGCAGCCAAGAAGAAGTTTAGCCTCGCCGGCGATCTCGACGTCGCGCTGCTCAGCAGCGGTCCGGACCTGTTTCGCGTGCGCGACCTCGAGATCGACGCCAAGAGCGAAAAGGCGGCGGTATTCCAAGCGCTACAGTCCGCTTTGCGCAAGCTCGATCAGTCACGCCAGCGCGAGGGACGGCAACTCGCCGCTGATATGCAATTGCAGATCGAGCATCTGAAAAAGACCAGCCTTGAGATCGAGGCCCGCGCCGCCGAGATAGGGGCGCGACTTGTGAAAATCTCCCAATCGGCCAGGGAGGCGAACGGTGCCCCGCGCGGCGAGGTCGAAGGGGAAGCTCCCGCAGTGATGTTTAAAGGCGATATAAACGAAGAGATTGTGCGCCTAAAAACGCATGTGGCGGCGTTGGCCGGCATTCTCCGTGAGACCGGAGCGGTGGGCAAGAAAATTGATTTCGTGCTGCAGGAGGTACAGCGCGAATTGAACACGATCAGTGCCAAGATGCCCCAGCTCGAAGTCGTGCAGTTGGTATTGTCGGGTAAAGAGCGCGTGGAAAAGATCCGCGAACAAAGCCAGAATATCGAATGACCCGTTTTGCCAGGCGCCGCGGCATCATCTTTATCCTATCTGCGCCTTCGGGAGCGGGGAAAACCACTTTGACCAACGGCTTGCGCGAGCACTATCCGGAAATCAAGCTGTCCGTCTCGTGCACCACGCGGGCGCGCCGCAACGGCGAGGTCAACCGCCGCGATTATCACTTCATCAGTGAAGAACAGTTCGCCGCCATGCGCCATCGCGGTGAGTTCGCCGAGTGGGCAAAAGTCCATGATCATTTTTATGGCACTCCGCGGGAACCTCTCGATCGCTGCCTCGGAGCCGGTCAGGACGTACTCCTCGACATCGATGTTCAGGGAGCCAAAAAGATTAAACGTCTTTACCCGGATGCGGTTTCGGTGTTTCTACTGCCGCCCTCTAAGGCTGAACTGGAGCGCAGGTTGAAACTTCGAGGGACGGAGGACGCCGCGGTGATCCGCCGCCGCTTGGCGAATGCTCAAGATGAAATCCGCCGCGTCATTCAGTATGATTACTATATCATTAATCGTAACGTCGAAGACGCTATAGGTACTTTGCACGCGATCATCGCCGCCGAGCGGGCAAAGACCGCCCGCGTCGTCGAGTGGCGGTTAGAAGCGCAATTTCCGGCTTAAGCGCTATGAGCAAAGAATCCCGCGTGAACGACTTGATCGAGAAAGTTCAGGCCTACTATCCGGCGGCGGATATCGGCTTGATCAAGGCGGCGTATGATTATTCGGCCGACGTCCATAGCGGCCAAAAGCGGCTGTCAGGTGAACCCTACTTGACTCACCCGATGGCGGTAGCAGGGATTATCGCTGACCTTAAACTCGATGTGCCAAGTATCGTCGCGGGCCTGCTGCACGACACGGTGGAGGACACGTTAACGACACTGGACGAATTGGCTCATCGATTTGGCGAGGAGATCACAGCCCTTGTGGATGGGGTGACCAAACTTAGCCACGCAGAGTCGAGCAGCCATCAGGAGAAGCAAGCCGACAATATCCGCAAGATGATTCTGGCCATGGGCAAGGATGTGCGGGTCATTCTGATCAAGTTAGCCGATCGGGTACACAACATGCGCACGTTAGGGCACTTGCCGCCCGAGAAACAGATACGCACGGCGGAAGAGACGCTGGAGATTTATGCGCCGTTATCGCACCGCCTGGGCATCGCTTGGATCAAGAGCGAGCTCGAAGATCTGGCTTTGAAGCACCTGCATCCGGAAATTTATTACCAGCTCAAGCGCAACGTCGCCAAGAAAAAAAGCGAACGCGACAAGTACATCGATGAAGTGATCTCAGTTATCAGCAAGCGACTCGAAAGTGAGGGAATCGATGCCGAAGTGAGCGGGCGCTCCAAACATTTTTATAGCATTTACCAGAAAATGGAGAGCCAGCACCTGCTCTACGACCAGATTTATGATCTGGTGGCGTTCCGTGTGCTGGTGGATACCGTGCGGGAGTGCTATGAAGCGTTGGGAGTCATTCATTCACAATGGCGGCCGGTGCCTGGCAGGTTCAAAGATTACATCGCACTACCGAAACCGAACATGTATCAGTCGCTGCACACCAGTGTGATTGGCCCATACGGTGAGCGCATCGAAATCCAGATCAGAACCCAGGAGATGCACCGCGTCGCCGAAGAGGGAATCGCCGCGCACTGGCGCTACAAAGACGGAGAAGATTTTCAGGTGAGCGACTTCCAGCGTTTCTCGTGGTTGCGCCAGCTGCTCGAATGGCAGGAGCAATTACAGGATCCGCAGGAGTTTCTCCACAACCTCAAAGAGGATTTATTCTCCACCGGAATGTACGTGTTCACGCCCAAAGGCGACCTCCTGGACTTCCCCAAGGGTTCGACGGTCATTGACTTTGCGTATCGTATTCACTCGGAAGTGGGCAATCATTGTTCCGGCGCCCGGGTAAACGGGCAATTGGTTTCGCTTCGGTATATTCTGCGCGGCGGCGATACCGTTGAGATCATCACCACCGAGCAGCAATCTCCGAGTCGCGACTGGCTCAAGTGGGCGAAAACTCCACGCGCAAAATCCAAGATCCGCGCCTGGCTTAAAGCGCAACAGCGCGCGCGCAGCGTGATGATTGGCCGCGAGATTCTGGAAGCGGACTTGCATCGCCACCAGATGAGCTACGCGATGCTGCAACAACAGGGTAAGGTAGAGGCGCTGATCAAGGAGTTGGGGCTTAAGGACGAAGAGGCAATGTTGTCAGCGCTGGGCTATGGCCGGATTACTACCCGTCACATACTCGCCAAACTTCTCCCCGCGGAGAAATTAGATGTAGGCGCGAAAAAATCAGACGGCTCTCTGGAGAATCTGTTTCGCTTGGTCTCGAAGCAGAAGCGCCGCATGGGCATACGGGTCAAAGGAATAGACGATGTTCTCATCCGCTTTGCGTTGTGCTGTCACCCGCTTCCAGGAGAGCCGGTGGTTGGATTTATTACCCGCGGTCGAGGCGTCTCGGTGCACACCATAGGATGCACCACCGTGCTTGAAAGCGATCCACACCGCAAGGTCGAGGTCAGCTGGGAAGAGGAGGGGCAGGCGCCGCGGCCAGTGAAAATCGAGGTCACCTGTATCGATCAGCCGGGTTTGCTGGCCGCCATTAGCTCGGCGATCACCAGTGCCGAAGCGAACATCGCGCGTGCGCAAATCCGTACTTTTGCCGATCGCGCGCTCAATACCTTCGAGGTGATGATCAAGAATTCGGAGCATCTAAAGCATGTGCTTCAGAACATCTCAAAGGTGAAGGGGGTCTACAAGGCCGTGCGCGCGCGCGGGCGGATGGCGGAAAGCAATCAAGCGAGCGCCCGCCTCAAGGAAGAACTTCAATGACGTTAGATACTCTCGGTCTGGAGTCCAGTCTCGGGTTTTAAAGTTAACCCTAGACGCGAGACTCGGGCCTCATCAGGCGACTTTTTGGACACGGCCCGAATGGATGCAGTCGGTGCAGACCAGGGCGCGCTTGACTTGGCCGGCGAACGTGGCTCTAACCCGTTTCAGATTCGGCTGCCACGTCCTTTTGGATTTGTTGTTTGCATGGCTCACGTTGTTGCCTATGGATCTTTTCTTGCCGCAGATTGCACAACTTCTTGCCATCTTATCTCCGCACCCTTTCAATAATGTCGCTTGTCGAGAATCCTTCCAAAAAAGGAACTACAGCAACCTTTCCGCCGTTGCTCTCCACGATATCTGCCCCGACCACGGTTTCACGCCCATAGTCGCCGCCCTTCACCAGAACGTCCGGTTTGAGCGCCGCCAGTAGATTGCAGGGATCCGGTTCGTCAAACAAAACGACATAGTCTACCATTTCTAAGGCTTCGATCAATTCCACGCGGCCTGCTTGGGATACGACCGGCCGCCTGGGCCCCTTGATCTGTTTGATCGAGCTGTCGCTATTAACGGCGACGACCAGCAGATCGCCCAAGGCTTTGGCTGCACGCAGCAGATGGACATGGCCGCGGTGCAGGATATCGAAGCAGCCGTTCGTGAAAACGATTTTTTTGCCCTGAGCCTTGGCTTTAGACGTCAAATGCTCGAGCTCGTCGAGCCTCTTCAACTTGCCGGGCACGAATCAGCGTTAACATGAGAAAGTCTTGATTTCAATTGGGTTTACGCGCATGCCGCGGAGCCGTTCATCCTTGACCCACTGAAAAAATTGCTATAGATTCACCGTACCTCGTGCAAGGTAGGAGGAGCGAATGGAATATCAGGATCTTAG
>DATACQ010000863.1:0-4999 GCA_036258955.1 Binatia bacterium | reverse complement strand
AAGACAGATCCCGCTGGTGAAAACCAAAAGACTGCGTTTCCAACGACTGGTTTGTAACCGCACGGCATTCGAGTCCCTCAGGCAGAGGAAAAAGCCGCGTACCAAACTCGGCCCAGGGCGATTCACTTCACGACCTCCCAGAGTAAGTTGCGCCCGCTGGATAAGCTCGCGTCACGGAACTCAGGGCGGACAAACCTGAGCTCGGGCGCGACACGAATCCGCGTATGGTAAAGGCCGCCGGCCCAAAAATCAAACCGGGACGGCGTTTCTCGGTTGCTCGACCTCACCGGCCATCGTCGGGGGGAATGATCAAGTTCTGCCCGATGTAGATATAATGAGGATTCTTCAACGTGTCTCGATTAGCTTCAAAAATCTTGTTCCATTTGTAATTAGAGTTGTAGAACTTCTGCGCTATCTTGCTCAGGTTATCGCCCGGCTCTACGACATAAGAGGTGCCGGCTATCGGTTGCCCCGTTGGCGCTTGCACCGGCCTCACTGCCGGTGGCACCGGGTCGGGCCTTTCCGTTTTCGCGGCAGGCCTGGTCCTATCTTCTGCAGGAGCAGCTTTGGCGCTGGGAGCCGGCGCTTTACTGGCAAGCGGAGGGACGGGCGTCGGCTCTGCACGGTCCGGCGCAGCCTTCGGCGGAGCGATCGGAGCCGGAGCGGGCTCTGGGCGAGCAGGAGCCGCTTTCGCCATCGGTTGGGATTTATATAAGCGATCGATAAAACCGGAGCCATCGAGCTCCTTCACGAACGCGAAATCTACGAACTGCTCCGGTTTAGCGGTTCGAGCACCCGGATCTTTCAGCCCCAATTCCCGCAACATGATCTGTATCCCTTTTAGCGTCGGATACGGCTTTTCTGGAACTAGCGTGAGCACAATATTCTCGTAAGTCTCTTCTAGTACATCCTTATCGTCGGTGCGAAGATACTTTGCCAAAATGTCCAACGTCTCCTTCCGGTGCGTCTTCGCGTAATGAATACCCTCGACGTAGGCGCGCATGAAGTCCCGAACCAGTTCCGGTTTCGATTTTATCAATGTCCGAGTCGTTGCGATCCCGGTGTGCTGATATTCCAAGCCTAACATTTGGAGATCCGCCAAAACGGGAAAACCCGCCTTTTTCGCGCGCAAAGTCGTGGGCGGGGAAAGCATTGCTCCTTGAACTTTGCCTGCTTCTAGAGCAGACAAAATCGCCGGCACGTTGCCTAGTTGCAGAATTGTGACGTCTTTGCCGGGCTCCAAACCGTATCTTTCAAGAGCGTAACGCATGGCAAAATCGGTGGACGAACCAAAGCGGGTAACGCCGACAGCCTTGCCCTTTAAGTGATCAGGGCGGCTGATGCCTTTATCCGTGTACAACTGAAAAATCAGAGTGTTGACCACCCCGGCGATCATTACCGCATCGGCGCCGCGAAGGTTGCTCTGTATGACGGCCGCTCCGGCCATATGAGCAAAGCCGATTTCGCCGGAAAGTAACGATTGAACCGTCGTGGTGCCGGACTCGATTAAAATCGCTTGCACGTCCAAGCCGTATTTTCTGAAAAAGCCTCTTTCCTGAGTCACCCAGAGCGTGGCATTATTGCCGGAGATCGAGCTGTAGGCGACGTTAACTTTCTGCAAAGCCGTTTTTTCGGCAGCAAACCCCATCGAGGCGATCCCATGCAGTGCAATAGAAAGCCCGGCCAAGAATAGCCGCACCCTTATTTGGCACTTTGCGTTCATCTTTCCTCCTTGAACAACGTGGTTCTCCGAATCGTAGGCCGCCATGGCATAATCTCACGGCCGCCTATTTCGCTGCGACTCCCGCTACCCTAACCCATCGCGAGCTGGTGAGCTCGCTGGCTTTCCATTGAAACCTGAAACCGGAACTGCGGGAACAGCTTGTGCACTGATTCGTCAATAGTGAACTCAAGAACAGGTGACGATAACTCCGCCCCCTCATGGAAAAGCTCGGGTGGAGAGGCCGCGTACAACCGAATAGCCGCCGTCTTGGTGAACCCTGTAATGCGAGTAAGCGCTCGGAACGGGAAGCAGATTCAGTTTCTTCATCATGGCTCTGCGCCCGCAAACGGACGCCGTAACATACAGGCGTACTATTTTTAAGTCAAACCCATTAAATATCAAGCAAAATCCGCCAGACCCAAATTTCCACGCATCTGCAACGTTTGCGTGCCGGTGGCGAAGCTTAGCCGCGACCTTATGATCGCCACGCAGCAGCCTTTACAAAGCTTTCAGGAGGACTTAAATTTTTTGTCTTCACCTGTGAGGGAAGCATGAAACCTACATTGCATCTCATCTCAAACGATACTCTAAACCCGGCGAGTGCGGCCAACGGATCGGGCCCCTATGACTCCGAATTACTCGACGCCTATTCCATGGCCGTGATTGCGGCGGCGGAAAAAATTAGCCCGTCCGTAGTTAATATAGAGGTTCAGCAAAAGCCTACCGAGGGCGCTACGCGCGGCGGCCGCCCGCGCCAAGGCAGCGGCTCGGGGTTTATCTTCACGCCGGATGGATTCATCTTGACCAACAGTCATGTGGTCCACCGTGCGGAGCGCCTTTATGTGGCGCTTTCTGACGGACGGCGCTGTCCGGCCAGCATTGTCGGTGATGACGCCGATACGGATCTTGCCGTCATCCGCATCGACGCGCCAAATCTGGTCGCCGCGCAACTCGGCGACTCCAACAGCATACGAGTCGGCCAACTTGCGGTTGCGGTCGGGAATCCTTACGGATTCCAATGCACGGTAACTGCAGGCGTCGTAAGCGCCATGGGACGCTCGCTTCGATCCAATTCCGGGCGTCTAATCGATGACGTAATTCAAACCGACGCTGCGCTGAATCCCGGAAACTCGGGCGGCCCGCTGGTGAACTCGCGTGGCGCAGTGATCGGTGTCAATACTGCAATCATTTTGCCTGCGCAGGGCATCTGTTTTGCCATCGCCGTCAATACGGCAAAGTTCGTGGCGGTGCGCCTGATGCGCGATGGTCGGGTCCGGCGGAGCTTTTTGGGAGTAGGCGGTCAGAACGTCGCCATTCCTCGATTGCTCGCGCGGCAGTTGAACCTGGTTACGGCCAGCGGCGTGCTGGTTTTGTCGATTGAGAAAGACAGCCCCGCGCAAAAAGCAGGCCTCATGGAAGGCGATGTGATTATAGCGATTGATGCACAACCGATAAAAAGCGTCGACGACCTGCACACTCACTTAACCGACCAGAAGATCGGAGTCCGAAGCGAGCTCACGCTGCTGCGGCGCTCGGCAAGAATTTCTCTGCCGGTCGTGCCGGCAGAGAGCCGGGCGGCGGCGTGATCGTTGGGACGAGTTTCCCTGCACCCCCGGGAAACAGGCTTGATGCTCTCGGCCACCGCCGGTCCGCGTTAAGGCATTAGAGCATAACCGATGCAGAAGTATCCCTATACGCTGTTCACGGTTTATCGACCCGACCCGGGTCCCGGGCCGATACCAGAGCCGGATCCACCGGAGCCGCCAGCCGAACCCGTTCCAAATCCGCCGATTCCACCCGAACCACCGGTCTGACCCGTGCCGGCGCCATCGTTGGTTAACCGCCGATAACGCGGTTGAACCTGGATCCCGCAGTTGAAGCTAGCTGGCGGCGAGATCGAAGGGCGAGCCTGGAGTAGCGAAGACACCCAAGCATGCCGTTTCGAAGTTCATTCTCGCCCTTTTCGCTGCCGATGGCTTAAAGCTTCGAGACGGTACAAGCACCGCTGATCGACGTCCGGTCAGAGGCAGAATCTATTGGCTTCGCTACGAAAGGTTTGCTCCTCGCCTCCGCATCAAGGCCAACTGCGGAATCCGGGTTGAACCTCGGTCCGCGAGCGCTCGATTGCTGCTCCGCAAGGATGCCTTAAGGCTCAACCAAGCCTGGACAGTTTTCTCGGGATGAATCGGCGCTAGTTAGCGAAAGAACAGTAACCCTAGAGCACCGAACGAGGCAACGAGCGCGATCCCGGCTAACCCCAGCGCAGCGAGTATGGCAACTCTCCAGCGGGACTGGAGGTTTGATAAGACACTGGCCGGATCCGCTGCTGTCACAGCGTCGCCGCTGAAAAGCGACTGCTGCATAATGGATTTTGCCGAAAGTACGTCGTGCGTGGCATCTTCCAAGTGGCGCTGTGATATGCGCTTCCCCAAATCCGAACCCGGTTCCGCGGCGGCTGCAGCCGCGGCCTTGATCACCGCGTTCTTTATATCGCCACCACTTACGGCGTAGCGCTCAGCGAGAGCGCGGAAATCGACGTCCGGCGCCAGCGGGGTCTTTTTCGGATGAATCTGTAGCTTCCAGATACGCGCGCGCTCTTCCACGCCTGGAAGCTCAAACAGCACATGCGTTCGTATTCGGCGTTCGAAAGCCGGATCAAAATTCGCCGCCAGATTGGTCGCAAAAATCACGATCCCGTTGAACGCCTCCAATTCCCGTAGGAGAACGTTCACGGTCAAATTGCTTTCACGATCGGACCGCGTGTTGGCGCCGACGGATCGGCGTGTTGCGATCGCATCAGCCTCGTCAAAGAAGAGCACGGCGTTCTTCTCGACTGCGGCACGGAATGCCGCGACTATGTTTTTCGGGGTCTCACCCACCCACATCGACTCAGCCTCCGCGTAATCGACTACCAGGAGCTTCATACCGAGTTCATGCGCGATCGCCTCGGCACAGATGGTCTTACCCGTCCCCGGTGGTCCCGCGAAGTTAAACGCCAGCCCACGTCCCGACGCGTGCCGCTCGCCCAAACCCCAGCGCCCGAAGATCAAAGCATGGTTACGAACCTCCGCCAATGCCTGCTCAACAGCGCGCCGGGTTTGAGGAGGCAGAACAACGTCCGCCAATGTGCGCTGCGGCACGACCGTTTCCACTATGCGCCGGCCGCCAAGGCTTGAAAAAAATGAAACTAAAGGACTGCTCATGTCTATCTACCCAAAACGCTCCTCGGGTTGCTGTAATATCCGTGCTCGCGCACGAAACCGCATCCATACACGC
>DATACQ010000862.1:0-5246 GCA_036258955.1 Binatia bacterium | reverse complement strand
CTTCGACGGCGCTCAGCATGAACGCAAATCTGTATTTATTCTGGCTTTTATTCCATTCGTCCTGAGCTTTGTGGAAGGGCGAACGGCCAGTTTCAGCGAGAAATAGCTGGATCAGGTCTGGACGGCTCCAGCGGAGAGTTGTGTTGCACCACAGAATCGTATACTTGTAATGGATTGATGCAGACGAGGGATCAGCCCACAATGTCGCGCGCGGAAATCATCATCGTTCACAGTTCAGATTTGCATCTTGGGACGGATGACAGCTTCAGCAACTCCGATCGTTTGGAAACGCTTCCTAAGGTGCTATCCACTGCCGCTGAAGTGAATGCCGATGTTGTTCTGTTGGCGGGCGACTCTTTCGACAATCATCGCCAACCCGAGCGGCTTTTGCAGCGCGCCGCGCAGATACTGCGCGATTACGGAAAGCGCGTGGTTATCTTGCCTGGCAACCATGATCCCCTAACGCCGGACTCCGTATACCGCCGCGGCGGCCTTGCCAATGTACCTAACGTTAGGATCCTCGGTCTCAACGTCGATGAAACAGTGACTTTTGATGATCTGGAATTGAGTGTTTGGGGCAAGGCTCATCTCGACTACACCGATATGTCACCCCTCGCCGCACCGGCGCAAAGGGCCATGCGCTGGCACATTGCGGCGGCTCACGGTCACTACGTCGATGAAGTTCGGGATCCCAATCGCCTTATTGGTTCATGGCTGATTCATCGAGAAGAGTTGGACGCTACAGATGCCGATTACGTCGCTCTCGGTCATTGGAACCAGGCGACGAAGGTCGGGGACGAAAACAAGCACGCCTATTATTCCGGCTCCCCGGATTACACCGGCACAGTTAATGTAGTCCGATTTCACTACGACGGAAAGATCGGCATCTACCCTACCGCGGTCAATGGCCGCGCTAAATGACTAGTCTCTAGTCTAGAGTCTCGAGTCGCCCGGAACGCAACAGAAACGCCGCGGCTGACCAAGCTGCCCTGCGACAATGCCCGGCAGCAGTTTACTGGGAGCCGACCCGCGCAACTCCCATATTCTTCGATATCGAAGTTAACGTATTCGGATTGACTCTAAACCCGAGACCCTGGACTCGAGACCGTTTACGCGGGCATGAGCAGGCGCGCCTCATCTCCTATTACAACGGGATTCTTTGGCCGCTTTCCCTCGAGTACGCGGATCACTTCTTCCGCAGCGCCCCACTCACCACGTTTGGATGCTTCGAAGCTAACCGCGCCCAAGTGCGGTGTCCAAAGAATGTTATCCAAGTCGAATAGAGGGTGATCCTTAACAGGGGGTTCGTTTTCAACAACGTCCAAAGCGGCGCCTGCAATCTTCCGATTTTTCAGCACAGTACAGAGAGCGACTTCGTCTACGATACCTCCACGGGCTGCGTTGATCAGGTACGCTGAAGGCTTCATTAGAGACAGCTCCGCGGCGCCGACCATCCCTGTGGTCTCGCGGTTCAGGGGACAATGGATGGTCACGAAGTCCCCGATCGTCATCAGTTCATCAAGGCTTAGCCACTTTCCGCCCAGCGCCGTAACATGCGATTCGGGAATATAGGGGTCGTACACGAGGAGGTCCATTTCGAACGCACGGGCGCGCAGTGCGACTCTTGCGCCGATATTGCCCATGCCGATGATCCCCAATTGTTTACCGGCGAGTTCCGTGCCGATGAATTTCGCGTATTCGCCCCAGCGGTTGTCTTTGACCGCCTGATGGGCTGCGTGTGTGTGCCGCGCTAATGCGATCATTTGAGCGAAAACCAGTTCGGCCACAGCCACCGAGTTGCTTCCGGGCTGATTTGTTACTGTGATCTTAAATTCCTTGGCTGCGTCAAGGTCTACTCGAGACGGATCCACTCCGACACCGGTACGCGCAATAACTTTGAGCCTGCCCCTGGACCGTTGCATATGCTGGCGGCTGATCTTGCCCTTGCGGCTAATCACCGCATCCACCCGGCACGCCTCGATATCCCAACGCTCCGGTTCCAGCCAAGGGTTGACAACAACGATTTCCGCTCGGTCGCGCAGCCACTTGAGAACCTCTGGTTGAAACTCTTCGACAAGAACACGCCCCAGGGACATCTCTCCCTCCTTTGCTGTGTATCCAGAAACGACAAGGCCTCCAACGCAAGTGGAGGCCTGGACGGTTCTTGTTCGTTGCCGAAAAGACTATATCTCTTTTGATTTGATCGTGTACTTGAAATTGGAAGGATCGAGGCTGTCACGACGTCCATTCGCCGTTTCGAGCTGCGGATACATCAAGAATCCAAGCTCCGGCCCGTTGGAGTTCGGCAGCTTGACGTCGTGCGAGTAATTGTACGGCAACCAATTCATCTCCCAGGTGCCGAATAACTTTGCACGGGCTTTCGTTACTTTGGGATCGTCGAGCGCCAGCTGCTCGCCCGGCAGGTTCTCTTCCAGAACAACTTTGCGTACATCCGCCGGGTCCACGGGCACCCAGCCGTACCCGTTGAGATAAACGTCGGCGCGGCAGTGCTGCGCACCAGTGATATCGTCGGCCTTGCCGAGGCTCTTGAATTCATTGGAAGCAGCAATCCGGATGCCGTAAACATCGCGCGCAGGCAGTCCCGCTGCCCTCGCCAAGCCGACATAGAGCGCGTTCAGATCGGCGCATTTGCCGCCCAGATAGCCGGTGTGCAGCATGGTCGTAATGTCCCCGATGCCGCAACCTTTTACTTTTGGGTCGCGAAACGTGTTATCGACGATCCACTCGTAAATGGCCTTCGCTTTGCCAACGTCGGTTTTCTGGTTTGCGGTGATGCCGCGCGCAGTGGTGGCAACGATGCCGTCGGTTCTGATGAGCTTTGAAGGCTGGCGAAAATAGTGCAGGACCGCTTTGTCTTCGCGCACAGAGGTATCCGGCTTCTTGCTCAGATCAATGCTTCGGTCGCGCGTCATAAAGCGGCTGGTGACCTCCAGCATCGGAGCCTTTTCACCGGCAGGCCATTCGGCGAAAAGCAAGCTGGTCCCCACCTTGTCCGTGTCCATGATCTTTGCCGCTTTGAAATTGCCGTTCCATTTGTCGCCCTGCCGCTTAAAATAATTGGTTTCCCTCATCAGAGGCAAAGGAACCCACGCGCGCACGGCGCCCACAGGCTCTTTGGCTTCAATGGTAGTGATCACTTCAAAGTTCCGCCATTGCCCATCGCTGGCGCTCGCAAGAGGCGCAAGCTTCGGCAGGCTACTGAGCGCGAGCCCGGCCGAAACTGTGAACCCCTGTTTCAAAAACTCTCTACGATCCATAGCCCCTCCCTTTTCGCAGCATAGAATTTTTCAATGGACGGAATCATACTGATTTGACATGGATTGTCAAATTCGAACGATCGGCGCGCGATTTAAAGGCGGTTTTCCTGTAGAAAATCGAAGACCTCTTGAGGATGCTGTTCGGCTTTCTTCACCGAAGGCCAGTGCTTGACGACCTCGCCGGCCGGCCCGATTATGACAGTGGAGCGAATCGTGCCCTCCACTTCCTTGCCGTACATCATCTTTTTCCCGAACGCGCCATACTTCTTCATTACTTCCGCTCGGGGATCGGATAGAAGGACGAACGGGAGCTTGTGTGCTTTAGCAAAATTGTCGTGCGTTGGAATGGTGTCCTTACTCACGCCGAGAACGGCGACATTTTTCTTCCTGAAGGAGGGGTTCAAGTCACGGAACCCGCAGGCCTCCTTCGTTCAACCCGGCGTGCTGTCTTTCGGATAAAAGAACAGCACGACGGTCTTACCCTTGTAGTCTTCCAATGAATGTTTTTTACCGTCGTTGCCCTCGAGGCTGAACGCCGGCGCCTTTTTACCTTCCAGGTTTGCCACTATCGTCTCCTCGTTCCCGCCAGCGCTATTCAGCGACCTGGACGCCGCGCCAGAACGCCACGTGGTCCTTTATCGATTTAGCGGCGGCTTTAGGTTCAGGATAGTACCAGGCCGCATCGGCATTTTGCTTCTCGCCCACTTGCACGTGGTAATAGCTTGCAACACCCTTCCAGTGACAGGTCGTGTGTTTTTCGCTCGGTTGCAAATACTCCCGGTTGACAGAATCCGGCGGAAAGTAATGATTGCCTTCGATCATGACCGTGCGGTCGGATTCGGCTAAGAGCGCGCCTTCCCAAATCGCCTTCATTGAGCACCTCCTGCAGACTCGGATACACAACGAAATTTGGCAAAAACGTATGGATAATGAGCTTGGTACCAGTTGCGAAAACTGGGGCGCACAAGCTCACGCGCGGTAGCCCAAGACGCGCCTTTGAGAACAAAATGCTTGCCGTCGAAGAAATCCGCCGAGTATTCCTGGTATGTCGCGATGTACGGTGTAAATCCAGGAAAAGGCTGGAACGGAGTTTCGGTCCACTCCCAGCCATTGCCGATGAGGTTCTTGATGCCCCAAGGATTGGTATCGTACCGGTCCGCATTTACGGGAGCCGGCGACCACTGCGCGAAATTGAGGTTCCCTGTAGCCAGTTGCGTTCCGGATGATCCGTAAGCGGCACGGTGAAATTCCGCTTCGCTCGGTAGTCGCGCACCACGCCAGCGCGCATACGCCCGCGCCTCCGCCAAACTGACATAAACCGGCCAGCTCGAGACCTGCTCGAGCGGCAAAAAATCAAAGAGAGTGCGGTATAGCCAGCGGTTCTCCACTTTGCGCCAAACGTTCGGATGGTTCAAACCGGCGTTCGCTTTCCAGAGCCAATCCTCCTCCGACCACCAGCGCCGTTCCTCGTACCCTCCCGAATTTAAAAATTCGAGATAGCGGCCGTTGGTGACGGGTAGGGAGTCCAAGATGAAACTCGGCACATGGACGCGCAACTCCGGGAACTCATTGTCCCAGCCAAAATGCAGGGCCTCGAAGCGCGCCCCCATTTTCGCTTCGCCGCGCGGAATAACAATCTGCGTGCTGCTGGGCTCCTGTACGAAACGATACTGCGGCGCACTACGCAAGCGCTGCTTGATACCGGCCGGCGCTTCCTGAATCATGTAGAGCAAAGTCTCCTGATGCATCGCCTCATGCTCCAGCACCATCGAAAAGACCCGCCCATTCTCAGCCAATACGTTGCTTGATGCGCGTTCCAGCACCGCGTCGAAGGACCGCAGAACCGCCGCACGCACCCGGTCACGATAATCGAGCACGTCCATCAAATCGGGCCAACTCTGCGGCACCTCAGGATGTGCGTGGCAGTCCCCCGTGTCCACATCCGGATCTATGCCCCGGCTAAATAGC
>DATACQ010000861.1:0-8457 GCA_036258955.1 Binatia bacterium | reverse complement strand
CGATCATCGCACGGTCCCTGGCACGTAGCGCGTTGACACCACCGGCGATGATCGTCATCACGCATTATCAACGGTTGCACGAATATATCGTTCCCGATCACATCCACGTGCTTTATGACGGCCGTATCGTTAGGTCCGGCGGCAAAGAACTGGCTCTTGAACTCGAGAAAAAAGGCTACGACTGGATCAAGGGCGAGGCGGCGACGTTTTCATCGGCTCCGTAGAGTCGCAAACAAACGCGAGATTGACCGCAAGGATCGCAAAGGAAATTCCAATTCCGAATTCGCAATTTTCTTCCGTTCGTGTGCTTCGTGCTTCTTGTCGCTGGGGGGTTGCGGTTTTATCGTCAGGATCATCATATTGGCTAGCCACAAAGGCAAAGAAGGATTTCTAAATGCGTTTGACCGGCGGTTTGCTAAGCCGCGCGGTGCGTCGTGGCTGCACAACCTGCGGCGGTCGGCTATGGAAAGATTCGACAAGTCGGGCTTGCCAACGACTCGCCACGAAGACTGGAAATACACGAATCTCGAGCCGATTGCGGCTCTCGAATTCAGCCTGGCGAAAACGGACGGCTTCGAAGTCACGAGACAGGACATCCGGTCGCTCTCCTTTGCGGATGGTGTGAAGAATCGACTGGTATTTGTCAATGGCATTTACTCTGACAAACACTCGTCAACCGGCAACCTGCCGGCGGGAACACGAGTGGAGAGTTTGGCCGAAGTTTTGCGGCAGGACGCTGACCTACTTGCGCCTTGGCTCGCGCGCTACGCCGAATTTGAGGATCGACCTTTTGTGTCGCTCAACACCGCACTTATGGAAGACGGCGCGGTCATTTTTATCCCGACCGGATGCCGCCTAGAACAGCCGATTGAGGTAATTTACTTGTCCACCGGCGCGGCGACGCCCGTCGTCCTGCATCCCCGCAATCTTATCGTTTCCGGCGAAGGCAGCGAGGTAAAGATCGTTGAAAGTTACGTGGGCGTAGGCGACGGCGTGTATTTTGTTAATCCGGTGACCGAAATCGCCGGTGCGGCAGGAAGTACTATCGACTATTATCGCCTGCAACGGGAAGCCGGCGCCGCCTTTCATATCGGCAGCCTGTGGGCACGCCTCGAGCGCGCGTCAACTCTTGTGACGCAGCAGGTTACGCTGGGCGGCGCTCTGGTGCGCAACGACATATACGCGATGCTTAACGGCGAGGGAGCCGATTGCACTCTCGATGGACTCTATCTCGCTGAGGGCGAACAGCATATCGACAACCACACGGAGATTGATCATGCCCAGCCACGGGCATCCAGTCGCGAGCTTTATAAAGGTATTCTGCGCGGCCGCGCCCGCGGCGTATTTAACGGCAAGATCGTCGTGCGCAAGGCGGCGCAAAAGACCGATGCGCGCCAGAGCAACAAGAATCTGCTGCTTTCAAAAGACGCTGTGGTAAACAGCAAACCGCAACTGGAAATCTACGCCGATGATGTCAAATGCAGCCACGGATCCACCATCGGCCAACTCGATCGCGACGCGCTGTTTTACCTGCGCTCGCGAGGGATCGGCGAGGAAGATGCACGCAGTCTTTTAAGTTACGGTTTTGCAGCGGAAGTTTTAGGCCGAATGAGAATTGCCGGTCTGCGCGCGGGTTTGGAGGAATATCTCTTGAAGCGATTCGGCAGAACGGCGGCAGACCAATGAAAGCAGCGAAAGAACTCGCAACGAGCGCAGCAGGCAAACGCTTCGATGTCGATGCGGTGCGTCGGGATTTCCCGATACTCGGCCGCGCCGTTCATGGCAAGCGCCTCGTGTATCTCGATAATGGCGCTACCAGCCAAAAGCCTCAAGCGGTGATCGACGCCCTGGCGCGCTATTATCAGGAAGAGAATTCCAATATCCATCGCGGTGTGCATTTCTTGAGCGAACAAGCGACCGCCGCGTATGAAGAGGCGCGTGGTAAACTGCAGACGTTTATCAATGCAGCGCATCGAGAAGAAATCATTTTCGTGCGCGGGACCACGGAAGCGATTAATCTTGTGGCGCAAAGTTACGGGCGCGGCGCGCTCAAAGCGGGGGACGAGATAATCATTTCGGCCATGGAGCACCACTCCAACATCGTGCCGTGGCAAATGCTTTGCGAGCAGACCGGAGCTCGCCTGCGGGTAGTGCCTATTAATCATGACGGCGAGCTGGTGCTGAACGAGTTCCACCGACTGCTTAACGACAAGACAAGGTTCGTTTCCGTAACCCACGTGTCCAATGCCCTCGGTACCATCGTTCCAGTCAAAGACATCATCAATACGGCGCATGCGCGGGGGGTTCCGGTGATGCTCGACGGGGCGCAAGCGGTGCCGCATCTGAAGGTTGACGTTCAGGAATTAGGTTGTGACTTCTACGCTTTCTCCGGCCATAAGATGTTCGGTCCGACAGGCGTAGGCGTGCTCTATGGGCGGCGCGAGCGGCTCGACAAGATGCCGCCGTATCAAGGCGGTGGCGATATGATCAGCCTAGTGACGTTTGAAAAGACGCACTACAACGTGTTGCCTTACAAGTTTGAAGCGGGGACGCCTAACATTGCCGGCGGTATCGCACTCGGCGCGGCGGTCGATTACATGCAGGCGCTGCCATGGGAGCAGGTCATCGATCATGAAGAGGGGCTACTGTCGTATGCCACTGAACAACTGGGGGAAATCAATAAGTTGAAGTTCATCGGCACCGCCAAACAAAAGGCCGGCGTGCTTTCGTTTGTTCTAAGTAATGTTCATGCTCATGACGTCGGTACGATCCTTGACCAAGAGGGCGTGGCGGTGCGCGCGGGTCATCATTGCGCCATGCCCGTAATGCAGCGTTTCGGCGTGCCGGCGACCACCCGGGCATCCTTTGCCTTTTATAATACCAAAGACGAAATAGACATCCTTGCCGGCGCAATCCGGCGAGTCCTGAAGGTGTTTGGATAATGTCTGAGCTAGAAGATCTTTACCAAGAGCAAATTCTCGATCACAACAAAAGCCCGCGCAACTTTCGCGTGATCGAGAACGCAAATCACAAAGCCGAAGGCTTTAACCCGCTGTGCGGCGATCACGTGACGGTCTATCTGCGGCTGCATGACGGGCGGATCGAAGACATCAGCTTTCAGGGCTCCGGTTGCGCGATTTCCAAGGCTTCGGCCTCTATGATGACTGCGGAGCTCAAGGGTAAGCAGGAAGCCGATGCGCAAGAACTATTTGATAAGGTTCACAAAATGCTCACCGGTGAAGACGCCCAGGGCGATCTCGGATTGGGCAAGCTCAGCGTGCTTTCGGGAGTGTGCAAATTTCCCGCCCGGGTGAAGTGCGCGACGTTGGCGTGGCACACGATGAATTCCGCCTTGAAAGGCGTCCCGGAGGTCGCGAGCACTGAATAATGTTCGCGGTGCTAAGCTCTCCGAAGCGGCTCGCGCCGAGCGTAGCGAAGCCGCAAAGTTCGAGTTCGAGGCCAATCCGAAGTGAGGGAGGAGCGCGGCATGAACAGTGACAAGCCGATTATTCTCAAACGCGATTGTGCCGCGGTATTGGTGCCTAGTGGCGAAACCACCAGTTTAACGGCGGGGAGCACGGTTTGGCTTACACAGTCGTTGGGTGGAAGCTACACGGCAATGACCGAGCTTGGGCATATGGTCCACATCGACGGCCAAGATCATGATGCCTTAGGCCTGGCGGCCGTAAGCCCGCTGAAAGCTGAAGATTCAGATCGCGGTGAAAACATCGAAGGAGTGGAGAAGCGGGTGTGGAGCCAGCTCAGATCGTGTTTTGATCCGGAGATTCCGATCAACATCGTCGACTTGGGATTGATCTATCACTGCGGCGTCACTCGGCTGGTGCAGGGTGGCTATCGCTCGGAGGTGCGTTTCACGCTCACAGCGCAGGGCTGTGGCATGGGACAGTTTCTTAAGGAAGATATTCGCAAAAAGCTGTTGGCGGTGCCCGGCGTGCGTGAAGCCGCAGTAGAACTGGTATGGGAGCCGCCCTGGGCCCAGAGCATGATTTCCGAGGCCGCCAAACTGCAGTTGGGGATCGCATAATGGAGAGCATCAACGAAACGGTTCTAGAGGCGCAGGTGATGGACGCGCTTCGTACCTGCTATGATCCGGAGATCCCGGTGAACATATACGAGCTTGGTTTAGTTTACGAGGTGCACGCGGATGAAAAGGGAGTAGTCGAGATTAAAATGACTCTGACCTCGCCGCATTGCCCGGCGGTACAGTCGCTGCCGGCGGAAATCGAAAGCAAGGTCAAAGCCTTGAGCGGCGTGAGCGACGTGAAGATCGAGCTGGTTTGGGAGCCGCCCTGGGATCCCAGCAAAATGTCCGAGGCAGCTCGTTTACAGCTCGGTATGATGTAGAAAAAGTTATCGGGTCAACACATTTAACGGTTGAAGCCGTTCAAAACGTTGAAACGGATGAAACCATTGGAATTATTCCAACCACTGGAACCGATAAATACCCGGTCATGAACTCACCGATTAAAAACAACGAGTTACCGCCAGAAACTCCGTTCGAACAACTCGGCGGAGAGGTGGTTGTACGGCGCATCATCGGCGATTTTATGGATCGGGTTTTCGCCGACCGGATGATCGGCTTCTTTTTCCGCAAGGCCGACAAAGACCGGATCAAGGAGCTGGAATACCAACTCGCGGCCGCTTTTCTTGGCGCCGAAGTCAATTATCAGGGTCGGCCGTTGGCTCAGGCGCATGCGCGGCATCCGATCATGGGCGGACATTTCGCCCGCCGTAAACAGATTCTCAAGGAAACCCTAGACGCCCATGGTGTGCCCGAGTTCATAAAGACTGCTTGGCTGCAACACACCGAAAACTTGAGGGCGCTTATTACCAGTCAAACCGGTTCGGATTGCGATCCGGTCGCGCTACGGCGCAAGCTCGAGCAAACGTAACCCCGGCTTCTTCTTCGCCGGGCCATGTTTGTCCGCCGCAAAACCTTGTGCTACTAATGGTGCTACGCCGAAGGTAGTCATCAAGGATCAGCTTGCGTGAAACTAGACGATCTGTACGCCCAGCCAAGGTTGACCCTCTCGGTCGAATTTTTTCCCCCAAAGACAGACAAAGGCGACGAGAACCTCTTTAGCGAGATTGAAATCATCAAGAGGCTCAAGCCCGCCTTCTGCTCTGTTACTTACGGGGCGGGCGGAAGCACGCGCGAGAAAACGGTCGAGCTGGTGGATCGCATTCACCGTCACTGCGGACTCGATGTCATGTGTCATTTAACCGTGGTCGGCCAATCAAAAGATGACGCGCGCGCCATACTCGACAAACTGGAGCAGAAAGGAATCGAAAATCTGCTTGCTCTCGGCGGGGATCCTCCACAGGGAATGAGCGAATGGAAACCGCACCCGGACGGGTTTCGCCACGCTGTGGAGTTGGTGCGCGAAGCCAAGAGCCGCGGCGCGTTTGCTGTGGCGGTGGCGGGGTTTCCCGAGGTTCACCCGCGCGCGGTCAGCCGTGACTCAGATCTGCGCTACCTCAAGGAAAAGGTGGATGCCGGAGCGGCGGCTATTATCACGCAGCTTTTCTTTGATAATGACGATTACTATCGTTTCGTTGAGGACGCGAGGAAGCTAGGCATCAAAATTCCTATCGTGCCCGGGATTTTGCCGATTTTATCGGCGCCTCAGGTGCGCCGCTTCGTCTCTCTCTGCGGCTCTAAGATTCCCGCAAAATTGGAAGCGCAACTGTGTAAGGTTGAGGACGATGAGGACGGCGCGCTCAAAATGGGCATAGAATACGCGAGCCGCCAGTGCGAGGATCTCCTTCGGTTTAGCGTCCCAGGGTTTCATTTCTACTCATTGAACAAGTCGCTCTCCGTAACGGCCGTCTGCAAAAATCTTGGACTGTGTGATCACGCAAGTTCCGCGTAAACGAATGTCCATCAACGCGACTGCGTCACAATCCACGGTCACGTCGTGGCAGGCCTGAAATTTCAGGAAAAGAAGAAACTTCAAACGATCCCAAGATCACAGAACGATTTCGCAGGCGATTTTCTGCGTGCGTGCTTTACGTCTGTCTCCTGGGTCGGTATTCGATCGTGACATCGAAGAATTCGAAATGGCACAGCGTAGTATAAACATTGCCAGCATAGTCGCGGCGGGCTGAGCTGTAAAGCGCTCCAATAACGGAAACCATCATGGCGGCTAATGAAGATACCATTGCAGAGGAGAGCAGCGAGCAGGTCGAAGTTCGCCGCCAAAAGCTCGCCAAGCTCAAAGAGGGTGGCCATCGACCCTATCCCAACGATTTCAAACCCACTCACACGATAAGCACAATCCTGCAGACGTTTTCCGATGCGACTGACGAACAGCTGAGTGCCGCATCGCAAGACCTAGCCATTGCCGGCCGGATCATGGCTATCCGCAGAATGGGAAAGGCCTCCTTTTTTCACCTCCAGGATGGCGGCGGCCGGTTGCAAGTGTATATCCAGCAGAACCAGGCGGGAGAGGAGGCTTATGCTCTCTTTCGTACGCTGGACATCGGTGACATCGCCGCGGTCAGCGGTCATCTATTTCGTACACGTACCCGGGAGTTGACCCTTGAGGCGCGACAGCTTCGATTGTTGACCAAATGCCTGCGGCCGCTGCCGGAAAAGTGGCATGGCCTCGCGGACGTGGAGGCGCGCTATCGACAGCGTTATCTTGACTTGATGGTCAATCCGGAAGTGCGCCAGGTTTTCGAGAAACGTTCGCGCATCGTGCGCCGCATGCGGCGGTTTTTCGAAGAGCGAGATTTTCTTGAAGTTGAAACGCCGATGATGCAACCGATTCCGGGCGGGGCGGCGGCGCGCCCGTTCGTCACGCACCATAATACTCTCGATATGCAGCTCTACCTGAGGGTGGCCCCCGAGCTATTTCTCAAACGACTCCTAGTCGGCGGATTCGAGCGGGTATTTGAACTCAACCGGAACTTTCGCAACGAGGGGATCTCGGTGCGCCACAATCCAGAGTTCACCATGCTCGAATTTTATCAGGCTTACGCGACGTTCGCGGATCTCATGCAGCTGACGGAAGACTTGTTTGTCACGCTGGCAAACGAGATAAACGGCTCGCTGCAAGTTAACTATGGCGGCCGGGTCATTGACCTAACCCCCCCCTGGCGCCGTTTAACTCTGGCCGACGCAATCGTGGCTCACGGCGGAGCCGTCGCTGGAGAGATCGATGACATCGAAGGTTTGCGTCAGTTTGCCCAGAGAAAAGGGCTCAGGGTCGATCTTAATGCTTCTTATGGCAACCTGTTGGTTGACGTTTTCGAGCATTCAGCGGAAACGCAACTGCTACAGCCGACCTTTGTGACTGGTTATCCGATCGAGGTCTCGCCGCTGGCGCGGAAGAACGATCAGAATCCCGCGCTGGTGGACCGCTTCGAGCTCTACATTGGAGGGCGCGAACTGGCAAATGCGTTCTCCGAGCTCAACGATCCGGCGGATCAGCGACAGCGCTTTCTGGAGCAGATGGCGGCGCGCGCCGCCGGTGACGATACGGCCAATCCCATTGACGAGGATTATATCCGAGCTTTGGAATATGGCATGCCGCCGGCTGCCGGCGAGGGAATCGGTATCGACCGAGTGGTGATGTTCTTCACCGACTCGCCTTCTATTCGCGATGTCATTTTGTTCCCGTTGCTCAGGGCGCAGCGCTGATACTGTCAAGCACGTTTTTCGTCTAATTTGGATAAGCGGAGATATCGCCGGGGTTATACGCAAGCCTCAGTCAATCGTCCATCGGTTCAGAAGTTCCCATGACTCCGGATTTCCGACCATTATGAACCTTTCAGCACACTTCGCCCGGAGCTTACTCGGCTGCCCTTCGCATGCGGCGATTTTCTTAGACGATGAGCAATCCGGCTTAAAGCAAGGCCGCCCGCGAATACCGTGGACGTTGGACCTCGAGCATTGAACTCCTAGTTTCAACTCATGAAGTACGAATATTTTGTCGGCCTGCGTTATCTGAAGGCGCGGCGCCAGGAAACTTTCATCTCGCTGATCACGATCATTTCCATACTCGGGGTGATGATCGGCGTCATGACTCTGAACGTCGTCATGGCCGTGATGAGCGGTTTTGAGGAGACTCTGCGGGACCGCCTGCTCGGGGTTAACGCGCATATCTCTGTGGTAAAATCCGGCGACCCACTGCGAGACTATGAGCGGCTGGTCGGCGAGTTGCAGAAAAATGAAGCTATTACGGGTGTGTCGCCGACGATCTACGGCCAGGTGATGTTGACCTCGGGCACTCGGGTCTCCGGAGTGGTCGTGCGTGGTGTCGATCCCGATCGGGTCAATCAAGTCATCGATTTGCAGAGTTACTTGGTCAAAGGCAAGCTCGCGTCCCTCGACTCGCAACATCCCATTCAGGTCGATGACCGCACCGTGTTGTTGCCCGGGATTGTCTTGGGAGAGCGTCTCGCGGCGCAACTCGGCGTGTTCGAGGGCAG
>DATACQ010000860.1:0-4905 GCA_036258955.1 Binatia bacterium | reverse complement strand
CTGCACAGAGACGGCGCGGGTCTGGCAATGGTGGATGTGCAGCCGCCTTATTTCACGCAGCCCTTGGGAACCGTGGACCTGGTGGTGGATCACCATCCCAAACGAGCGGCCTTCAAGGCGCATTTCACCGATCTCAGAACTCCCTATGGCGCTACCGCCACTATCTTTACTGAGTATCTGCGCGCCATCGGCATGGAGCCGTCGCAACGGCTCGCGACCGCGCTCCTCTATGGTATTAAGGTTGATACTTTGTTTCTCGAGCGCGGCAGCATTCTGGCGGATTTGAGCGCGTTCGCCTATCTGTATCCGCTGGCGAACAAGGCCCTGATCGCGCGCATCGAACGTCCGGCCGTACCCCGCGAGGATATGGAAGCCCTCGGCCGCGCGCTCAGCAAATTGAATCTCGCGGAGGGTGTCGCTGTCATTGACATGGGCGAAGTCAAACGCGAGGACGTTTTGCCGCAGATGGCGGAATTTCTCCTGCAGATCGAGGGCGTCGAGTGGGGCGTGGTGTTGGGGTTGGTCAAAGATCGTGTGGTCATCTCGGTGCGGAACGTCGGCCACGTCAAGAGCGCCGGCGACATCCTAAAGCGTCTCTATGATGATATCGGCAGCGCCGGCGGCCATCGCATGATGGCGAAGGCTGTGGTGCCGCTGGACCGTTTCAAGGAAAAATTCGGCTCCGTAAGCGCGCGAACTATTCGGGAAGCCATGCTGCCGCTGATCCTCGAACGCGAGCAACAAGCTGCTCACCAGTAACTTTTGCGGCCTTCTTTCAATTTCCGTTTTCATCGTTTCCGTTTTTTGCCCTTCTATCTATCTTCAGTTTGACAAGCCCTCCCACGCCGCGATAGGTTCCTGCGTGGTAGTGCGAGGGAGAGCGGCTCATGGACTTTATCAATCTAAACCAAAAAATCAGCGACGCCCGCGAAAAGAAGATCCGCAACAGCCACTTCTTTGGAACCGAGAATTTCCGCTCCTGGATGCTCTACTTCGAGCCCGGCGATGGAACGCCGATGCATTTTCATCAGAATCCCGAGACGTTTCTAGTCGTCCAGGGGCGATGCTCGGTCAAGGACAAAGACGGCGGCGAGCGGGTGCTCGCAAAAGACGACGTCGTGTTTTTCGCCGCCAAAGAATACTACCAGCTCACCAGCGTCGGCAGTGAGCCTTTGGTGATGTTCGGTAACCGCTCGGAACCTTTCGGCATCGGCATCACGAGAGCAGGTGAAGAGAAGTCTTGACGAGGCTGCTGAACGACTCATCCTTCGACTTTGCTCAAGATGAATGGAGAAGGACTACACGCGGATCCATTGTTGCGCTCATAGTGAGCCTGTCGAACCATGAACCACGTCGTCCCTGGACTTAAAGTGAATCGATGCAATTAACTCTAAAGGAGGAGAACATGCCTAAGCTAAAACATTTGGCCATTCGAACCGAGGATACGGGAAAGCTCGCGGCTTTTTACATGGACGTATTCGAGATGCAGGTTCTGCACAAAGGCAAAGAAGAAGGCGGGGCGATTTTCCTAACCGACGGCTACTTCAATCTCGCCATTCTGCCCAATCACGAGCAAAATGCACCCAACGGGCTCTACCACTTCGGCTTTGAAGTGGAAAGCGGCGAGAAAATCGTTGACCGGATGGCAAAGGTGAATCCGAACAAACTGCCCAAGCCGCGGCCCAACGGACGTCCGTATGCCGAAACGCGCGGCTCCGATCCCGATGGCAATTTTTTCGACATCTCGGAGCATGGCTTTTCGGTGAATATCCCGTTGAACGAAAAACCCAGTAGCTGAGTTCGCGAATCCAACATTCAATCTGTTCGGAGCGATCCGCTGTTTGAACGATTGGGATCCGCGGTACTCCGCGGCGGAGCATGTTTATGCGCAACCGAAAGCTGCACCGGCTGAAATCGCCGCGCGCGCAGTCGCCGGCTCAGCTGCGTCTGGGTCCGGTAGCGTTTCTCTGGTTGATGGCAAGCGTTTTGTTGCCGGGTTTATGCGCGCCATCGTTGGTGGCAGCGCAAACCAAAACAAACCTTTCGTCCAGCGTAACCAGCGAAAGCATGACCCACGTCTGGGTCGCGCGGGACCGCGGTTTATTCAAGAAGCACGGCCTGGACGCGCAGTTTGTTCTCATGCCGCGCAACTCTCTGGCCGTGGCAGCATTGATCGCCGGGGAAATAGACGCCGCCATCATCGGGCCTGGGCATCTGATCAACGCGGCGCTTGGCGGCGCCGAGTTGATCGGCATCGCTAACTTTCATCAGAAACTCGACTTCCGGCTTAACGTGCGGCCAGAGATAAAAAAGCCGGAAGATCTCCGCGGAAAACGAGTCGCCATCAGCGGTCCGGGTTCGACATCGCACACGGTCGCAATCCTGGCGTTGCAGGGCTTGAACATCGATCCCGCCCGGGTGTCGTTCTTGACGATTCCGGGAACTGAAATGAACCGCCGCCTTGCGTTGGAAACTAACGGCGTTGACGCGACGACGCTCAAGGGAGCCATGGGCGATCTATATGGTAACAAGGGATACAGCGTGTTCTACAATTTCAAAACTACCGGCGTAACTCTGCCGCAGAATATGCTAGTGACCAGCCGGCGCACCGCTGCCACGAAGCCTAAACTCATCGAAGGCTATGTTAAAGCGATGATCGAGGCGATTGCGCTTACCCTGGATCCCGCCAACAAGGAAGTCGTGCTCCGGTTGCTCGCGTCAAACCTGCGCTTGAGCAATCCCGCCGATCTTGAAGAGACCTACAAGTCGGTTATCGACTCGTATGAGAGGGCCCCGCATATCAGTCTGGAGGGGATGCAACGACTGCAAAAAGTGCTGGCACAGAGCAATCCAAAAATTTCCGAAGTGCGCGTTGAAAATGTCTTCGACAATTCCATCATGGAGAAGCTGGAAAGCTCCGGGTTCATCCAGAGCGCGCAGAGGAAAAATTAGCTTCGCCCATAAGACCGCCGCGATGGCGCGCCAGCAGGCCCCGGCTCAGTCGGCCCATCTTTTTGGAGATTTTTTTCGGTGAGAAGTGAAACCATCCCGGTTACCGTCGTGGGCGGTGGAAGCGCTGCCTTTGAAGCGGCAGTGGCAGCCAGAGAAGCTGGCGCGCCGCAGGTCGTAATGCTGGAGAAAGCGCCGGAGCCGGAATTCGGCGGCAATGCGCGCTACTCGCACACGGGATTTCGCTGGGTGTTTTCCGGGGCCGGTGAGATTCGCCGTTTCCTGCCTGATCTGGACGATGCCACTTTCGAGAAGCTCCATCTGCCGGCCTACTCGGCGGACATGTTCCACGCGGACTTGCAGCGGGTGACCCGCGGCCGCATCGATAAGAAACTCGCCGAGGTTTTGGTGCAGCAATCAAATGCGGCAATCCACTGGATGCGCGAGCTTGGCATCAGGTGGGAGATCGACAGCCACGTCGTCATCGAGGGTCGCTACTATTTCGAACCCGGGCTGGTGATCCATCCGGTGGGCGGTATAACGGGCGGCCTGGGCCAGTTAGGTCAATGGCGTGAAATCGCCACGCGCATGGGCGTGGAAATCCGCTACGAATCTCGCGTGCGGGCCTTGGTTGGCAACGATCGGCGCATCCAAGGAGTGGTGGTTTCCGATCCGCATGAAGAATACGAGATTCGCAGCGGCTCTATCATCCTGTGCGCCGGCGGTTATCAGGCCAACGCAGAGATGCGCGCCCGCTATCTCGGGCCCAACGCCGACCTCATGAAGGTACGCGGTAGCCGGCACGATACCGGCGAAGTGCTGATCATGGCTCTGGCATTGGGCGCTAAAGCGGCGGGTCATTGGCAAGGAGCCCACGCCACGCCTATTGACTCGACTTACCCTGATGTGGAAATCGGCAGCAAGGCCAATCGCTATGGCTATCCTTACGGCATCACGGTTAACTCACTGGGACAGCGCTTCTTCGATGAAGGTGAGGCGCGCCATTCTTATACTTACGCCAAGACCGGCTGGGCGGTACTCGGACAGCCCGGCGCGGTGGCGTATCAGATTTATGATCAGAAGACGATCCCGCTGCTGGCTGACAGGTATCAGACAGCTACTCCCATCAATGCCGGTACTATCGAGGAACTGGCGCAGAAGATCGGCATTGAGCCGGCCGTACTCAACCATACGATTCGAGAATTCAACAATGCCGTGCGGAAGGATGTTGCATTCGACCCGACTAAGCTGGACGGGAAGTGCACCGAAGGCATTACGCCAAAAAAATCCAACTGGGCAAGTCCTATTGACACCCCGCCCTACCGCGCCTATTCGGTGACGGGCGGCATCACCTTTACTTTCGGCGGCCTGCAGATCAATGAAAGCGCCCAGGTGTTGAACACTTCAGGAAACCCGATTCGCGGCTTATATGCGTCAGGAGACATTGTTGGTTTGTTCTTTCACAATTATCCGTCGTGCACCGGACAGACGCGGAACGTGGTTTTTTCGCGGCTCGCGGGAAGACACGCAGCGGCCCAGGGACTATAAGGTGCACCACCTTTAACGGCGGTGCTCCCGTTCAAGCCCCGGACGTATTTCATCTGCCCCGCGACTTCGGCAGTTCGAATTTCTGCTTGCGCTTTCCGTTTTTTCATAACTACTCCAGGAGTTTGCGATATGGCAGTTTCCGTTTTCCGCTTTCCGCTTTCATCTTTCCTCTACCCCCTCATCGCCTGTTTTGATGTTGACCTCTCACCCATCAATCCTGTAGACGGAATTTATGGCTAGATCAATATCCGCATGTTCAGTGACAATCGCTTTAACATGCGCCATTTCGCTGTTCGCTTTGACGAGAACTGTGGCCGCTAACAGCCGGACAACCTCAGATCGCCGGGAAATCGCTGTGGCGCAAATTCAGCTGCCTCAGTTACCTCCGTTGCCACAACTAGGGCTGGC
>DATACQ010000859.1:0-1828 GCA_036258955.1 Binatia bacterium | reverse complement strand
CAAGCTTTGCCATTTTGACCAGCTTTTTAAGGTCACCCGGTAGACCCGGCCACAAACTCACATCACGCCATGACGCTTTCTCAGCACTCCGACGATTCAAAGAGCGCGAGTGCCGCCAGTGTGCTGGTTGTGGACGACAATCACGACAAGCGCTTTTTGCTGCGCCGAATTCTCGACAAGACCTTTACCGTGTTGGAAGCGGATAACGGCGCCACCGCGCTCGCGACCATCGGAGAGGCGCTACCGGACGTTGTATTGCTAGACGTCTTAATGCCGCAAATCGATGGCTTCGAAGTTTGTCGCAGGATGAAAGGCGACCCCCGCACCGCCGAAATTCCCGTGCTTTTTGTCTCCGTTCTGGATCCCGACCAGCACGTGGTGGAAGGTTTACAGTTGGGCGGAGAGGACTTTATCAGCTGGCCGGTGAATGCCACCGAGCTAGTAGCGCGGATTCAGGCGCGGATCCGCTCGTACCGGCCGCTGAATCAACTGCGCAGCGTCGTCAAAGAGCAGTCGCGCCAGCTGGAAGAAGACCGCCGCCGCGAAGCCGAGACGGAATTCGAGCTGGAGCAAGCGAAACGCGTACAGCAGCGCTTCGTCACCACGATCTTTCCTCAGGGTCGGTCCCTCGCTTTCGGCCACCGATACCGCCCGAGCCGCGTCGTTGGCGGCGACATGTTCGATGTGGTGGCGGTGGGGGAACATGAAGTCGCGATAATGATGGCGGATGTTTCCGGTCACGGCCTGGCTGCAGCATTACTGACCAGCGTTGCCAAAGTGTTATTTCGCATAGGGGCCGAACAGTGCCGCGAGCCGGCTGAGCTGTTGCGATGGCTCAATCGGCAGATTTCTTCATACCTGGCCACCGGCGAGTTCCTCACGGTTTTTCTCGGGCTGTGGAACGCTAAGAGCCAGCTGTTTTCCTATGCCGGCGCGGGCCATCCTCCGGCTTTGCTATTGACGCCGGCCAACGGGTCTCTAGACCGCCTTCATGTAAGCCCGGGAATCGTAGGGATCCTGCGAGACGGTGAATTTTCCTCACGCTCTGCGCAACTCAGCGCGGGACAGAGGATCGTATGCTACACCGACGGCATCACGGAGGCGATGAACGGGCGTTGCATTTTGTTTGGCGAAGATGGTCTTGCCGCCGCATGTGCGCGCTCGGCCGGAGTTCCGATCGACCAAATGGTAGAGAAAGTTTTTTGCGAACTTGACCAATTTGTTGGAAGCGAGCCGCGGCGCGATGATCAAGCAATGTTGGCTTTGGAGGTGACAGAGTGAGAGTCCCATTGCGGCATATTGCGAGGCGCCGTGGCGTCTCCGAAGCCTCGTGTGACGTGTTTTCCCGTTGGTGCTCCAACGACGCATGAATCACCAACGGATCCACCGCAGCGTATATAACAACTCCAGGGACGGTACTGTGTTGCTTCTAGTCTTTCTGCTGACAGCTACTTCCTCGACGTTGGTGCTATGGCTGGCGTCTGTTTCCTTCCTGTTGGCATTGACGGCAGTGCCGCTGACCGCCGGAGCCGTAGCTGGGCTCTGTTGCTGGCGACTAAAAACCGCGCTAGGTGCGCGATCGCCTTCACGCCATCCGATCGCGGCCAACGCCAAGAAGGCTGAGATTCCTGTCCCGAAGAATTTCGATTACCTGGATCGGGAGTTCTTCGCGGAAAACGAGATGCAGCGATTCACCGCCGGCCGGACGCTGGAAGGCAGCCGCGCGGCTGGCGATCAGTGGGTTACAGGTCTGGACCACCGCTGCGACCCTGCGCATCCTAGCTTCGTTGCCGCCCCGCCGCGCCGAGATGATTTCTGACGAACCAGC
>DATACQ010000858.1:0-6803 GCA_036258955.1 Binatia bacterium | reverse complement strand
ACTAGCCGTGGTTGTGTTGTTGAAGCTTGTAGACTAGCGGTGGTTGTGTTGTTGGAGGGACTCAAAATCCGGTGGGGCAACCCCGTGAGGGTTCAAGTCCCTCCTCCGGCACCAAATCAGCTACCCACAATCCCACTTTCGAAGTAATGTCGTCCTACTTTCGGTGCAAGATGACCCGAGCGGAGGAGGGACTTGAACCCTCACGGGGTTGCCCCCACCGGATTTTGAGTCCGGCGCGTCTGCCGTTCCACCACTCCGGCACGGATCGGTGAATTGAGTAGATATTGATAACCAAGGGTGCCTTGGGATGCAAGCGTCGGGTCGCGCTGCAACGAAGGATGATTTCAACCGAGCGGACGTCATTCCCGCGCATGCGGGAATCTAGGATCTGATCCAAGCGGCAATGCTGGATGCTCGCTTTCGCGGGCATGACGCTTTATCGGCTGGCGCATTTCAGTTCTGAGTTTACGAATCGCTGCGCTGGCTCTTAGGAAATAGAATTTTCCAGCATTCGGGAAGGGAGCTGACGCCCACAAGCTCGGGATGCTTGATATTCTTTAGTTGCGCGCTGTTGCTGGCGGGAAGGATACAACGCTCGAAACCTAGCTTGCCTGCTTCTTTGACCCGCGCTTCGGCCTGCGCAATGCCGCGGATTTCTCCCGCAAGACCGACCTCGCCGAAGAAAACCGTCCGTGGATCCAGCGCGCTGTCGCGCGCGCTCGATGCGATCGCCGCCACGACGCCCAGATCGACCGCCGGTTCGTCCACGTGAACGCCACCGGCCACATTTACGAAAATATCCTGGTCGAATAGTTTGGCGCCGAGCTTTTTTTCCAGAACCGCAACCAAAAGCGCTACCCGATTATGATCGACGCCGATGGTGGTGCGGCGCGGCACCGCGAGGAAAGACCGGCTGACCAACGCCTGCAACTCCACGAGAATCGGCCTAGTGCCTTCCATACTGCAGACAACCGCGGAGCCGGGGACTTGGAGCGGGCGCTCCATCAAAAAAATCTCGGAGGGATTCGCGACTTCTTTGAGCCCCGCTTCTTTCATTTCAAACACGCCGATTTCATTTGTCGAGCCGAAGCGGTTCTTGACGGCCCGCAGAATGCGAAAGCTGTGACCGCGCTCGCCCTCAAAGTAAAGCACTGTATCAACCATATGTTCGAGCAGCCTCGGTCCGGCGATCGCACCGTCTTTTGTGACGTGTCCAATCAAGAAAGTCGTCAGGCCCGTTTTCTTCGCCAACACGATGATGGCGCCGGAAGCCTCCCGGACCTGCGCGATGCTGCCGGGAGCTGACGGAATTGCAGAGGAAAAAATCGTTTGGACCGAGTCCACCACGAGCAGGCCGGGTTTGATCTTTTTGACGTGGTCCAAAATGCGTTCCAGAGATGTTTCGCTGAGCACGAGCAGACTCGGAGCTTCGATCCCGAGTCGCTCGGCGCGCATCTTGATCTGGCGCTGCGATTCTTCGCCCGAAACGTAGAGAGACGTTATCCCTTTCTGGCTAACTGCGGCAAAGGCTTGCAGCAGGAGAGTCGATTTTCCGATGCCGGGATCGCCGCCGATGAGAATGACCGAGCCGCGCACCAGCCCGCCGCCCAATACGCGGTCAAATTCGCCGATGCCGGAAAGCACGCGATTTTCCTCGGCGATGCTGATGTCGTGGATGGGCGCGGGATCTTCCTTGGATCCGAGGCTGAGCTCGCCGCGCGGAGTGGTGGCCTTCTCAAACTTTTCTTCGGCAAAGCTGTTCCATTGATTGCAGTCCGGGCATTTGCCCAGCCACTTGGGCGCCTGAAAACCGCAGCTCTGGCATGCGTAGATGGTTCTAGGTTTGGCCATAGCTAGTAGGGCCGTAGGGTTTTCAGGCCGGGGATAGCCCTAAAGTGCTTTGTATTGAGCGTGACAAGCTGAAGATCTAAGCGGCGAGCAGCAGCCGCGACAAAGCAGTCGAGGAAACCAATCCCTCGCGAAAGGTGGTACGATCGATACCACTGTAACGCCTGCAAAGAGTCTCCGCTTTCGACCTGGATGATCTCTAGGGTTGCGAGACTCGTCAGTGTGGTCCGTTGCTCACGGGGGGTTCGGCATCCAGCGAGGAGCTCAAACACAGAAATGACCGAGCAGGTCATGATCGACCGTAGCTCGGCACGGCGCCAAAAGTCGAGTGCCCGAATTGTCCTCCTTGCAATATCTATGAGGATGTCGGTATCGACATAGGTTCTAGGTTCGATCGCCACGATTCTCCAAGGATTGTCTCAACGTCCGCGCATACGATTGCCCATCAGGAATGTCCTGTCGCGATTTCCAAATGCCGCAAAACCGGGTGTTTAGGAGGCTCTTTCTCTTGGCTCGCTTCGATCGCAACGTATGCGGCTCTTGTGTTGCACCCTCGGCGAGCGCACCAACGAGATCGCGTACGATTCGTAAGCGGGTCTTGGGGACAGACTTCAGAGTTTTGACAATCTCATCCATAAAAGTATCTTCACGGCGGCCTTTTGCAGATTTCACACTTGCCCTCTTACGTCATTTTTCCGCTCACATTACCACATCCGCAGCCATCAAAATGGTTTATTCTCTTCTGAACGGGACGACCTTTGCGTTTTGGCTACCCTTCTGGTCCCGTGCCTCGACTTTGCGCAGGAATCCGGGCGCGACGTTCCAGTGCTGCCCCGTTTCGCTGATCACGGTAACGGTTTTCTTGTTGTAGCGGGTCACGATGCCGAACAATTGTGGATGGCCTTCAGGGTGGAAAGTAACTCGTTCGCCAATCTTAAGTTCCAGCATTTGCGAGTGCCTGCGCATCTGGTTCAAAAATCGCAAACGCTCCACGATCCTGTGATTGAGGTCGATGAGTTCCGCTTCGCTGAGCTTGTCAATGTCGATCTTCATCATGAGCTTTTAGCTCCTCTCTTCGGGAGATAGCAGGTATTCATTTTTTCGAAGGCTTAAATTAAATCACACACAATTTCGTCAATCGTTCATATGCCTACCGTTCGTCCCGAGCCCGTCGAAGGGTCCCCGAAGAGGTTTTCAGCAACCTGCCTCCCAGACCTGTTCGCCAGTGCATTCCCAGGGCATGTCAAACCAGCGGATGAACTCTTGGTACCCGTGATGGGCGAGGGTGTACTTATCACCACCAACATTGGCGCGTTCAAAGCGCTTCTTAGCATCCTTGAACAATGCACTACAGCGTCATCGATCAGGTCTTCAACCTCGCTGAATCGTTCGGTTCGCTCGCTACTAGCCGAGGCGCAGCCAAGTGAACCGTCGTCGGTCTTTTTGCCGCTCTGGCAGCGGCCCTAGTATGATGAGTTGAGGCTCCCCAACCATTTAGTTGCCGAATCCATCTAGCAGTACGGTGTTGGCGGTGTCTGCGATTGCACGTCTAGCTCCTAACGTGACCAGGTTTTGGTTGTCTTCGTTGTCTATTGTATAAACCGGCTTTCCCCAGCTCATAAGCTCGCGGCATAACTGTTCCGTTTTGCTTGCAGCAGGAGCGTGCACGATCAGAATACTGTCTGCAAGCGCAGCTACGTAACGGTTTCGCCTGATGGTCAAGGCAATGTCAGAGCGGTGGCGGTGACTTTTGAAAAAGGAGGCGAGTAATAGACGTCCATTTTCCAGCGGCTTCTTGTATTCGGGGCGGATGCGCATGCGATCAAGGCTGCGAGCGGGAGCGAGAATGACGGGATGCTGTTGATCCAAGAAAATGTTCAGGCAATGTTTTTCGGCGTCCGAATGGAATCCGGCGATAACCGCGACTTCCGTGTCGGTAATCCCTTTGATAATCACATCGAGATCCCCAAGCAATGAGGCCGGACAACTGCTCGAACAGAAGATCGCCAGCTTGCGACGGCGGAGGAGGTCGAAATTGCCCAAGGTGGAGAACGATTCAGGAGCCTTCTCGCGGAGAAACTGCTGCAAAGATGCGGGATAGTCTGGGCTGGTGCTCGTCGTATTCCGGATGGCTGTGATGTTCACTTTGCGCGAGAGAATCTGTCCGCATCCATTATATAGCAGGAAGGATGGAAAAAGGGTAAAAACCCATAAGGCTAATGCCCGAATATACCATGGATTCAAAGTTTCTCGAGGATGAGTTAACTCGTTTGCGCGAGGCGCGTCTTTATCGCACTTTGCGGCGGGTGGAGGGGGAGCAGGGGCCGACTTTGATTCTGGACGGGCGGGAAGTCATTAACTTTTCATCTAACAATTATCTCGGTATCGCGAACCATCCCGCGCTCCGGGAAGCGGCCAAGGCGGCCATTGACCGGTATGGCTGCGGCTCCGGTGCATCGCGGTTGATTTCCGGAAACATGGCTCTGCACGAGGAGTTGGAAGCCAAGCTGGCCGAGTTCAAGGGCACGAAAGCGGCGCTAATTTTCAACTCCGGTTTTCAGGCGAATGCCGGAATAATCCCGGCGCTGGTGGGGCAGAACGATGTGGTCTTCAGCGACTCTCTCAATCACGCGAGCATTATCGACGGGTGCCGGCTGGCACGGGCGAAAACAGTCGTTTACGAACACTGCAATCTCGAGCAATTGGAGCACGCTTTGCGCGAAGCACCGAGGCGCGCGCGCAAGCTGATCATTACCGAATCGCTCTTCAGTATGGACGGCGATGAAGCGCCGCTCACAGAAGTTGTCGAGTTCGCAGAGCGGTATGGCGCGATGGTGATGGTCGATGAAGCGCATGCGACTGGCGTGTACGAACCGGACGGCGCTGGACTGGTGGCCAGGCTCGGTTTGGGAGAGCGGGTGATGATTCAAATGGGGACGTTGGGAAAAGCGCTGGGCGGCTTCGGCGCTTATGTGGCAGGTAGCGGCGCTCTCAAAGAGTTTTTGACAAACCGCTGTCGCAGTTTCATTTTCACAACTTCGTTGCCGCCAGCGGTGATGGCCATGTCCATGGCCGCCATCGATCTTACAAGGCGAGAACCTGAACGGCGGCAAGCGTTGCGTAACAATTGTGACGCGCTTCGAAGCGGGCTCGTCAAGCTTGGTTTCATGGTCGGGGACAGCCAGAGCCAAATCCTGCCGCTTATCATCGGCGACGCCGGCGCATGCATGAAGCTCTCCGAAGAACTATTATCCCGCGGCATTTTTGCTCAGGGCATTCGCCCGCCGACGGTTCCGCAGGGAACCTCGCGTCTGCGTATTACCGTTATGGCGACGCATACGGATGAGCACATTCGCCGGGCGCTGGAGGCATTTGAGGAACTGCGGAGGTTGTCTCCGGACCTGAGGGCATCATGAGGGCTTACTTCGGGGCAAGCTAACGTGATCCCCGCTTTCGCGGGGAAGCGCGAATCGGAATCCAGGAAATTCAAAGAATCTGTATTCCGCTTGCGCAGGAATGACGGCTAAAGCTTATATGCCCCACGGTAATCCTCCTCCCGCAAGGGAAGAGGGAAGTTAAAGGCAGATGGATTACGAAAGACTGAGACAGCTGGACCACAGCTACCTCTGGCATCCGTTTACTCAGATGCAGGAATGGATGGCGGAAGAGCCATGCATCATTGAGCGAGGCGAGGGCAACTACCTTCTTGATGTGCATGGACGAAAATATCTGGACGGTGTTTCCTCGCTATGGTGCAATGTTCATGGGCATCGCAGGAAGGAAATCGATGAGGCTATCAAAGCCCAGCTCGAGCGCATCGCGCACTCGACGTTTCTCGGTTTGAGCCATGTGCCGGGCATTGAACTCGCCGAAAAGTTGATCGGCATTGCCCCCGCGGGTCTCAGGCGGGTGTTTTATTCCGACAGCGGCGCTACGGCGGTTGAAATCGCGCTGAAGATGGCCGTGCAGTATTGGCAACTCAGGGGTGCAACTCACAAGACGCAAATAGCGAGTTTGGCCGAGTCGTATCACGGCGACACGGTAGGCTCCATGAGCCTGGGCTATTCCGAAACCTTTCACCGGTTTCATAAGAGCTTGTTGTTTCCGGTCATACGAATTACCCCGCCGCACGTGTTTCGCTATTACGGCGCCGTGAACGAAGGAGACGCTCTCACTGCAGCGATTAAAGAAGCGGAAGAAAAGCTTTCAGAAAACAAGGAAAGCCTGGCCGCGCTGGCTATGGAACCGCTCATGCAGGGGGCTGCGGGCATGTGGTCGCAGCCGATCGGGTACGTCAAAAGTTTGGCCGAGCTTTGCCAACGGTTCGGCATCCTGTTCGTGCTCGATGAAGTGGCGACGGGCTTCGGCCGCACGGGAAGAATGTTCGCCGCTGAGCACGCTGATGTGCGCCCCGACATTCTTTGTCTCGCCAAGGGCATCACCGGGGGGTACCTGCCGCTTGCGGCGACATTGACCACCGAGGACATTTTCGCGGCATTCCTCGGTGAGTACCGTGATTTCAAAACTTTTTTTCACGGCCATACGTATACGGGAAATCCACTTGGATGCGCCGCGGCGCTGGCGAGCCTCGAACTTTTCGAGCGCGATAGGGTTATCGCAAGCATGCAACCGAGGATTGCTTACATAAGGAAGCGGCTGCACGAGGACTTCGCGCCGCTACCGCATGTGAGTGATACGCGTCAATGGGGCTACATGATCGGCATCGAGCTGGTGGAGGAAAAGAGCAGCCGCACGAGCTATTCGCCGGAGCGCAGGATTGGACACAAGGTGATTCTCGAAGCGCGCCGGCGTTGCGTGATGATTCGCCCGCTCGGGGACGTGATCGTGCTCATGCCGCCGCTGAGCATCACGGACAGCGAACTGAAGATGTTGTTAGATGTGGTGAGCGAATCGATTCGCACCGTAACCGAATGTTGATCGTTATCGTGCTCGAT
>DATACQ010000857.1:0-2794 GCA_036258955.1 Binatia bacterium | reverse complement strand
CATTGAACAAGTAACGAAACGATGGAGTATTCGTATCGAGGTTCTCGAACACCCGTTCCTCTTTGTTTTCTCTGATATTGCCGTGAATAAAATGTAGTCGCCCCCGCTCTACGAGGCCCTCGATTACCGCCCCCTGAAGGGCGAACGGACTCTGCTCGATCGCGGCAAACAGCGCCCAACAGAGAAACAACAAAGAGATGGCCGTCCAGCGGTCACGTCGGAGGCTGGCGGCGTGATTTACTGGATCAAGTGTTTCAGTCATCGAAATTCAGCGCACAGCAGAACATACTATCTCGCTTGCTTCAACAAGATGTCTGAATTGACTCTGATTTGCCGCGCGTGTAAGCAGGCTTGAACGGATTGGCCGTTGTGATTATCTTACACGCGTAAATCTCCCGCAGCGAAAATTCGAAAACCTTGATGCAAGCGTCACTCCGGGTAAGCCGGGGAAACGAAGCGCGACCCGGAATCTCTCGTTCCTCCACACTGACCGGACCCATACATCAGAGTTTGGCTTGCTGCTACAGAGGTGATGACAACTTCGACGCAGTGCGTAAAAGTGAAGTTTGATTCCCAGCCATACGGGAAACGTTCTATCGGTGAGTAATCTGTCAACCCAGTTGTACCGATCTTGTGGGCAAAAAACTCGGACAGAACGAAAAGCAGCCGCATCGTAACGGGACGGCTCGCTGGATCGGGAAAAGCGTCCCCGAGAAATTGCAGCGCGCGCGGGCCGGTCTCGCCGTCCTTGCAGTCGCTTGGTTCGCCCTTGCGGCCGTCGAGTTGACGCTCCATGCACTGATTTCGCGCAGCGCTTTCCACAGCCACGATCTTCCGGTAGGAGCTCGGCTGCTTCTTTTCTGCCATTCACTCACTGTTCTCACCGCGTTTCTGCTCCTCGCTGGCGCCGCGACAGCTGCAACGATCTCGATCTGCCGTCTTTTGATTCGGAACGTGTTGGGCGCCCGGCTCACTGCTCGCGCTTTCTTGATATTGCCGCTGTGGCTGCTTCTCATCTTATATGGCGCAAGCTGGGGGCTGTTTTGGCAGACGGGAAGCTATATCGGGAGCGCTGCCGTTGCCTTCATGCTCCCTCATCCATTGCAGGTATTTCACTGGGTGGACTTTGACGTCGCTTTCACCATCGTGGCTTTGGCGGGCGTCGCCGCCTTTGCTGGTGTCATCTTATTACCGCGTTGGATCGCGCAGCAATCGGCGGCAAGTCAGCAGAAATTGTTTAGCTTCTGGAAATGGGCCGTCGGTTTTTCGATGATCGGAGCCGTGTTGGGTTTTTACTACAGCCGCGGCGATGAACGGCAGTCAGCGCGCGCGTCGATTATTTATTCACGAAACCAGGAGAACAAATCAGGCCCTTTCTCATTCGTCCTGGCCGATTTCACGAGGCGCCTTCGAAACAGCCCCGGGGAGTTATCGCTCGACAGGAACTTTGAAATTTTGCAGCGTCCCATCATCTCTTTAGAACAATACGCGAGCCTTGCGGAAGAGAGCAAGCGCAAGCAATGGAACGTCCTTCTTCTCAGCATCGAGTCCTTGCGCGCCGATCAACTCCGGGCCTATGGCAGCGAGCGCGAGATTATGCCAAATCTCGAAGCGTTAGCCAGCGCCGGGCGCGTATTCTTAAACACCTACACACAGGCTAGCCATACGAACTATGCGACGATCACCCCGTTGTCTTCGCATTACCCCTTGCGCTCTGCAACCGAGCATGCTTACCCCGAAAACCCGACGTACCCTCGAGTGTTGATCTATGACGTACTCAAGGCTCTTGGCTATCGCACCGCGATCTTCTCGTCTTCAAATGAATACTGGGGAGGAATGATCAATTACCTGGAAACGGGCCATCTGGATCGCTTTGTTCATGCAGCGAACTCGAAACGACCGGCTTACGTCATGCAGGGTGATACCGGCTTCGCTAGCTGGGCCAGGCAAACCAAGCATGCCGGTAGCCTGGATGACAGTTCAACTGTGGATGAAGCCATAGAGTGGATCGACAGCCTTGCCGGCGAGAACTTCTTTGTCGCCATGAATTTTCAGAACAGCCATCTTCCATATCCCGTGCCGCCGAGCTTTCCGCGGCGCTTTGGCCCCGAGAAACTCGATTTCACCATCCGCTTCGCTCATTTTCCCAAGGACAAGGTTCACCTTGTTAAGGCTGTCTATGCGAATAGCTTGGCGTACGTGGATTTCCAGATAGGGCGTCTGTTTGAATACCTGAAAGCCACAAACAAGTGGGAAGATACCGTGATTGTCGTGACCGGCGATCATGGGCAGGCTTTCTATGAACATGGCTTTGCGTCGCACGCGAGCGAGATCTATGACGAAGTGATGAAAGTGCCGCTGCTGTTTCGCGCGCCGGGACTGAAACCCGGGAGCGAAACACGGCTTGCCCAGCACGTCGATATCGCGCCTTCAATCCTTGGGCTGTTGGGATTGCCCGTCCACCCCAGCTTTCAAGGAATCGATCTCTTCCACACGGTAGCGGACCCAAACCGTTCTGCCTACCTGGTTGCACAAACCCCGGAGGCTTACCAGTACGGCATCGTCCGCGGCCGTTATAAATTGCTCTACGATGAGCGGCAGCGCGACTATTTGCTATTTAACATCGCAGCGGATCCGGGAGAAAAAAACAATTTAGCGGCAGCCGAACCGGTCGTAGTCAAACAACTTGCGCGCCGCCTGGATACTTGGCGTTCACTACAGATCAGCTATTACGCTGACCCTGAAATTCAAAAACGCGAGTACCCGCCGATTCTAAGAGACTGATTACGCGGCT
>DATACQ010000856.1:0-11306 GCA_036258955.1 Binatia bacterium | reverse complement strand
GCGTGCCCTGTGAGTCACGGATCATTTTTGCCGTTATGCTTACCCAGACAACGCCGCCGTCTTTGCGTACGTAGCGTTTCTCATTACTGTAACTATCGACTTCTCCCTTAAAGAAAGCCGCGCTTCTCTCCAGTGTTGAGGCGCGATCATCCGGGTGAGTCACATCGAGCAGGGTCATTTGCAATAACTCTTCCTCTGAATAGCCCAGCATTTGGCAAAATCTTGCATTGACGCGGCGAAACCTCCGAGTCGTCGCGTCAACCTGCGTTTTCCCGATGCCCGCGAGCTCGAACATGTCGCGGAATTCTCGCTCCCTGAGCCGCAGCGCCTCCTCGGCCATCTTGCGTTCGGTAACATCCTGCAACAGTCCAATCAGTCGCTGTCCGGCCGGGCCCTCGCGCAACTCAGCGTGAGAGGCGAGCCAGCGCAGTGAGCCGTCGGGTTGCGGAATGCGCAACTCGAGGTTGAGCGGCGCTCCGGTTGCCATCGTATGCCGGAACGCGGAAATGAGACGAGGCTGATCCTTCGGGTGAACCAGCGCCAGCGCTTTCTCGTGCGTGATCGGAGTACCCGCGGGCAGACCGTGCAGCGAAAGCGCGCGCTCGGACCCTGTGAAGATACCGGTCGTTAGATCGCCCTCCCAGGTGCCGGCGTGCGCGGCTTCCAATGCTAACTGTAACCGCTCCTCACTTGCACGGAGAGCGGCGGTACGCTCCGATACGCGGTCCTCCAACTCGTCGTGTGCGCGCTGCAGAGCGCGTTGCGCGACTTGGCGTTGATTGGTCAATGCCGCCAGCACAAGGGTTGAGACCCCAAGAATGGCCAGGTACGACTGAACCAGCAACGCGCGCTCAGCGCCCGTGAAATTCGGGCTTGCAAACATGCCGTGACCGGCCGCGGTATAGTTCACCGCCATAACGCTCAGCGCAGCCATCGCGAGAGTTGCTCCGGGCATCCCGAAGCGCAACGCGGCCCAGAGCAAGGCCGGTAAAGGGAGATAGGAGAGGGGTAATGGCACGCTAAAAATGACGTGGGCCACGGTGATAACGCAGACGAATAGAGCGCCAGCCTCCACCCAACGCACCCGCCTCACGGCTTGCCAGGCCGTTGGACCCTGCAGTATCACCGTCAGTAAAGGCGCGACGATCAAAACTCCCACCACACCACCGGCCCACCAGAGTGTCCAGACTTTACCGAAGGATTCGATCTCAAAGACCGCTAAGATACTAGCGCCCACGGTGGCGCTAACGATAGGACTCAAAACCGCGGCTAGGAGGGTGAGCGCCAAAATGTCCCGCATGCCTTGGCAGCGGAACGGCGTACCGCACCAGTAACCTACAAGTGAGGCGCCGGACAGCGCCGCGAGCGTATTGCCAAAGAAAACGAAAAGACTCACGGGAACCGGGAAGCCGTAAAGCAACACGGTAGCCGCGACCTCGGCCGGTAAGGCGGCGAGCACCAAGAGCGGCCAATCTCGCTTGTCGCACTGCAATAGCACCGCGACGTAAAGACCGCTCGCGATCCAAAATGTTAGGGGCTGGCCGGGCACAAGCTGTAACCAGTGACCCAGCGCCGCGGCTAAGCCGTAAGCGGCGGAAAACAAGACCAGGTACTTGGGATTCAGCCCGCCCGCTCTGGGCTCGCCGTCAGTCAGCTTGATGGCGTTCCATGGCATAGGATGAGAACTCGGTCACGCGAGTCCCACAGAATATCCTGGCAGGTTGTTAGCCCTGCTGTTTCTGTGAAGTTTCAAGCACGCCGTTTTTCAGGAACATCTCCTGAAGTTTCAGCTTGTCGAGCTTACCTATTTCCGTGTGCGGCAAGGACTCGACAATTTCAAAGGACTTGGGCACCTTGTACGAGGAGAGGCGATCCTTACAGAATTTCGTCAGCTCGCCGGCGCTGATTTTAGCACCCGCCTTCGCAACAACCAGGCCCTTGAGCGCTTCGCCCCATTGCGCATCCGGCACTCCGATAACGGCGGCCTCAATGACGTCCGGGTGCTGATAGAGCACCCCTTCTACTTCAAGCGGATAGATACTGATCCCGCCGCTCTTTACCATGTCTTTCTTTCGTCCGACTACAAACAAATAACCTTCCTCATCGAAGTAGCCGAGATCACCCGTATAAAACCAGCCGTCCTTGAACGACGTATGGGTGGCGTCCGGGTTCATGTAATAGCCGTGACTCGCGAGCGGGCTCTGGCAAATAATCTCGCCGACATCGCCCACCTTGACGGGGTTATCGTCGCTATCGACAATGCGCAAATCCACGCACCACACCGGCATTCCGGCGGCGGCGGGTTTCCGCGCCAAGTCCTCCGGCTTGGAGATCGCCATCTGTCCGGAATCGGTGGACGCGTAAGTTCGATAGATATTCGGTGTGATGTGTTTTTGTAATCCCTCCAAAACGGAGAGGTGAACCTTGCCGCCGGTGATGGCGAGGCAGCGCAGCGAGCTGGTGTCGTAGTTTTCAACACCCGGAACTTGGAGCAGGCGTTCGCACATCGTCGGCACCGCGCCGATGTAGCTAATCTTCTCTCTTTCGATCACTCGTAGAACCTCTTCGGCATCGAAGCGTTCATGGATAAAAACCGTCGCCCCATAGTAAATCATGCCCAAGGTAAAAGACCGCCCCGCGTTGAAGTAGATGGGCGATGAGAGCAGCGCGCGGTCGTGAGCGTTGAGTCCCTTTTCGATAGCGTTGTTGATGCAGTGAAATACGAACGTCCGGTGAGTAGTCAAACAACCTTTCGGGAAGCCGGTGGTTCCCGAAGTAAGCAACACAGCAAAGGGATCATCCTCGGTGACGCGAACGGCAGGTTCGGCCGCGCTTTGACCCTGCAACAACCCGTCATCGAGATCATCGAGTACTAGCGACTCGAGAAAACTCAGGTCATTGCTGTCTCTAGCCTTTTCGAACTCACCAACGCATTCGCGTTCGATCATCAGCAAAGGGGGCTTGAAGGAGGACAGCACCGCGCCCAGCTCCAACCCCTTCCATTTGATATCGAGGGGAATAGCCAGCGCGCCGATTTTGGCGGTAGCAAAAATGATTTCCAGATGGTCGATCCGGTTACCTACCAGAAGGGCTACCGGATCGCCGCGCTTGACACCGAGAGAAAGTAAGCCGTGAGCAAGCCGGTTCACCCTAGCATTAAGCTCGGCATAGGTGATCCGGCGGAATCGATCGACGGCCGCAATTTTCATCGGAAACTTGGAAGCATTCCGGCGCAGCCCGTCACCCATTAACAGTTCCGAAGTCATAAGAGTTTCGAGTTCCGGGTTTCAGTTTTCGAGTTAAATACTATGAGGCTCTCGCATTATTGTGATACGTCATTCCGTATCTTAAACGCGAAACTCGAAACGATAAACCCGAAACCGATTCTTATCGCCCTTTCCAGTTCGCCGGCCTCTTTTCGACGAAGGCGCGCGGCCCCTCCTTGGCATCTTCGGTCTGCATCAACATACCTTGGAGATCGGACTCAAAACGCAGCGCTTGCTCCAACGTCATTTCGCTGCCCTTATAGATTGATTCTTTGACATACCGGAGCGCCAACGGCGCACCTTTCAGGAAGGACTGGGCCATTTTCTCACCCGCCGAGATCAGCTGATCGTAGGGAACGAGCTGGTTTACTAGCCCGATGCGGTAACATTCGCGGGCATCGTAAAGCTCGCCGGAAAGACAAATCTCGAGCGCTTTGGGAATACCCACGAGGCGCGCCATGCGCTGCGTACCACCGGATCCAGGCATAAAACCGAGGCGAATTTCAGTTAAGCCCAGACGCGCTCCCTCCGCTGCTATGCGAATATCGCACGCTAGACTCATCAACAGGCCTGTGCCGACTGTATAGCCATGAACTAGCGCGATGGTTATTTTGTCGATGGCGGCGATCGCCGGCGCCGGAGTACCCGGTGTTGCAGAATGCTTTTTCTGGCGCATGACGAGAGGCGATTCCGCTTCTGCCGGACCCGCGGCTTCATTGGCTCGCGCTCTGTCTTTAATGTCGCCGCCGACGGAGAACGCTCTCTCGCCATTAGCTTTAAAAATGACGACCTGAACGTCCCGATTATCGTTCGCTTCGTTGCAGTATGCAACTACCTCGCGCACCATGGAGCGGTTCACCGCATTCAAGGATTCGGGCCGGTTCAAGGTAATCCACGCGATCTTATCTTTGACTTCGTAAAGAACTTGATTATCTGCCATCACTTCTCCAACAGGCGAGAGGCATGAGGAAGGATCTCTGCCGGCTGGCGACTCACGGCTCTCGCCTCGAGCCTCCCGCCTATTTTCCTTTCCAAACCGGCGCGCGTTTCTCGGCAAAGGCGCGCGGCCCTTCCTTACTATCTTCAGTGGTCGCCAGCATGGCGGAAAGATCGGCTTCCAGCCGCAAGCCCTCCTCCAAAGGCAACTCGACTCCCTTTCTGATAGCTTCCTTTATAAAGGCCACCGACATGGGCGCGCCCTTGAGTATTCTCCTCGCTAAATCTTCGGCTGCGTTTATAACCTCCGCGGCGGAAACGGCCATATTTACCAATCCGAGCCGCAGCGCTTCGCTACCGCTGACGTTATCTCCGGTCAGGCAAATCTCCAGCGCCTTGGCTACGCCCACAACCCGCGGCAGCCTCTGCGTGCCGCCCGCCCCTGGAATCAGCCCGCGGCGCACTTCGGCGAGCCCCAGCTTCGCATCCTCGGCGGCGACACGCATGTCACAGGCTAGCGCCATTTCGAGGCCACCGCCCACACAGTAACCACGAATGGCGGCAATTGTCGGCTTCGTCATGGCCGCAATAGCGCGGGACTGAGTATGAATCTTCTGAGAGACTTTTTGGTTGCGCCGTTCTATAGGTGAAAAAGCGGTTTCGGATCGTTCCTTGAGATCCATGCCGGCGGAAAACGCTCTGTCTCCAGCGCCGGTGAAGATCGCAATCCGAAGCGCACCATCTTCTTCAATCCGGCTGCAGACGTTGACTAACTCCTGCGCCATTTGGCGATTGATCGCATTCATCGACTCGGGGCGGTTAAACGTCACCAAGGCAATCTGATTGCGTGCCTCGAAAAGTATCGTTTGAAAGTCCATCTGAAGTTCCTTTCTTGTATTGCCGCGCCAGGAAATCTAGAGGCTGTTCCCTTCAGAAGGCGCGAATAATTGTTGGCACGCCCTTCTGAGAGGCACAGCCAAGAAGGAGGACGGGGCGGATCTCAGAGGGCTTGCGGTCGGCGCTTAACTCTTTGCGCCTTATCGTGCCGTGAGTTTTCTTTCCTGCGCCAGTCTTTCAAGGAACGATAGATCGAGAAGCTCCGCGGCGTTCAGATTCATCCCCGCGAGATTTTTGTCATTGGCAATAACGTTCTCCATCGCTTTAACCGTGACGATCGGCAGCCCCGGAGTTACTTGGCTGTACACGCGCCGCGTCTCCTCCAGTTCTTCCACGACATTGGATCTATAATACTCGCCGAGAAACTTGATGACTTTATCCTTGTTCTTCTCATCTCTGTAAAAATCCATCCCGTCGGCAAGACCGCGCATGAAGTTCATCACGGTCTCGCGCTCCGACTTGATAAAGGATCGAGTCGTCAGCGGGCCGGCAATGGTGTACTCGAAATCTTCTTTTGAAAAGTCGATGAAGACGGGATAATTGCCTTTGCGCGCTTTCAGCGTGAAAGGCGATTGCAGCACGGTGGCATGGATATGCCCGGCCGCAAGCGCGGTCCAGCGCTCTCCCTGCCCGCCCGTGGCGGTGATCTGCACGTCCTTGTCGGGCATCAGCCCCAGCCGGCGCACGGCAAGCCGCGCGATAAAATCAGTGCTCGAGCCTAACTGGCTGACACCGACTCTTTTGCCCTTGAGATCCTCCGGCTTACGAATGGACGGATGGGCAGCCAAAATATAGTCCAGCCGATTGCCCACGGCGCCGATAAATTGCAACTCTTTCGCGCCCTGGGCCCAGGCGTTAACTACGGTAGACGCCCCTTGCAGCTGGAGATAGAGATCGCCCGATAGAGCCGCCTGGATGCCCATCAAACCGCCCCTGATGTATATAGGTTCGACCTTCAGGCCGTGCTTCTCGAAGGAGCCGGAGCGGTACGCGACCCAGAAAAATCCCGTCGAGCCGCCCAGTGGGTAACCGACCTTGTATTCGCGTAACGGCTTGGACTGGGCAAAAAGCAGGCCCGGGAAGAGTAAGATCAAAAGAGCACCGGTCAGCATCAATATTCGCCGGGACCTAGTAGTCATGGTGCCTCCTACTGCTCGACTGGCTAGCGCTTTCATCCGCTGAGATCTAACTAAATGGAATCGCTGGTCCTCAAACCGTCGAAGGTGCGCGGCAGAGCATTGCCGCCGTAACGCATTATCCGGCCAGTTCGAAACACGGCAACTTGATCTCTGGATTACTCGTCTCCTGAAACACCGCTCTGACCCGATCGCCGATTCTCACCTTTTCTTTCGACTCGCCGATCAGCCGGCTCTCGATGATCACGCCCTCATCCAACACGACATTGATGTAGTATATTGGAGCTTCTTCTTTAAAGGCCGGATTTCGCGGCACCCGCACGAGTGTAAAGCTGTGGATCTTGCCCGTCCCTTTTGCTTCGATCCAGCCCGGTTCACCGAAACAATCGACGCAGGCGACCCGCGGAAAAAATTGCACCTTGCCGCAGCTCTTGCACTTCTGCAGCAAAAACTTGCCGGCAGCGGCGCCGCGCCAAAACGGCGCATCAACGGGGTTGATCTTGGGCATGCTTTTCTGTGGCGCTCTCGTTTCGGCCATTTTACTTTCTCCTTTCCATGATGAGCCCGGCCGTGGTCCCAAGATTCCGTCCATAATTCAGCCAGCCGATGCCGGTCACGAGCGCTCGCTCGGCTTTTTTTACCTGGTGACCGTCGGCCTCCCCGCGCAGCTGTCGCAACGCTTCGACGATGTGAAGAAAGCCGCCGGCGAGACCTGCTTGACCGACCGAAATTTCACCACCGCCGGTGTTTACGGGAAAATCGCCGTTGTAGGTGAGGTCGTGGGCATCGATAAATTTGCCGCCTTCGCCTTTTTTGCAGAAGCCGAGGTCTTCGATTTGAATTAGGACGGCGATCGGATAATCGTCGTAAATCTCACAAAGATCAATATCCTCTCGTCTCAGCTCGCTGAAAAGGCGCTCACCGACGACTTTCATGCCGAAGGTGGTCTTATCGGGCAGCATATTGGCGACCTGATAGTGAATCCGCTCCGCATCCGTCACCAGGTAAACCATTTTATCGGTAAACTGTCTTGCTTTTTCTTCCGAGGCGAGAATTACGCACTCCGCGCCCGAGCATGGCATCACGCAATCGAAAAGCCGAATCGGATCGGAGATCATTCTCGAATTCAAATAGTCCTGCATCGTCATCGGTTGGCGAAACAGCGCCTGCGGATTGTTAAGAGCATTGAAGCGCTGGGCGATCGCTATCTTGCCGGTCTGCTCCAACGTCGTACCGAAGTTTTCCATGTGCAGACGCTGAATCAGCGCCATCAGCGAGTTGGGTCCGCCATAGCCATAGACATCGACGAAATTGCCGCGCTGATACTCAAGCGGCCGCTGGTTCGAGACGCTCCTATCGAACGCGTTCCCGCCGACGAGCAGCGCGACGTCAATGTGACCGCACTCGATAGCATCTGCCGCTCGACGCACGCTGCCCACGCCGCCCGCTCCACCGTAGTCGCCGTTAAGCACCCAATCGAGTTCGAAACCGAGCTGCTCGGCCACATGGGGCGCGAAATCAGGACTCGCCTGGGTTGTAATCGATAGACCCTGTATCTCCTTCTTATGCATGCCCACCCGGCTGAGCGCATCACGAATCGCAACGGCGTAATACTGTAGCACCGACTCTTCGGATTTCCTCGAATATTCCGTAGACCCGTAGCTCAAAAAGCAAACTTTCTTTCGTCTCATGCCTTCTCCTTGCGCCGCAAACGGTCTGGCCCGGCTCTTCGAATGCTTTCTTATGCTCGAACAGTACGCGGTTGTGTTGAGGGACCGCGCCTCGGCCTCATGCTCTCAGCGAGAAATGGGTGTGCCCTCTGAAGCCTCAGTCGCTACAGTTCTATAAAAGCTCAGAAGTGAGAGCCGGAAACTGAATCCGCAACACGAAAACGCGCGATTAGGTTAGTTAGCACACCTCACGCGCACAAAAAAAGAGCTATTCTCCGGAAGGCAACAGGTTAGGACATTCTCGAGAGCTTATTCAGGCGCTTTTGGATTCGTGTGGACGCGCGCCCTGCTAGCGGCGCTCGGCGCGTCGCGGCGGCGGCTGTGACCGTCCAGCTGTAACTCGCAGGTGAGGGGTCCAAGTTGCCCGCAGGATCAATGGCTCGCACTTCGAGGGTATGGCCGCCGGGCGCCAGTGAAAACATCTGGCGATTGCTACATGACTGAAACCCGCCGCCGTCAAGGTTACACTCAAATGTACTTCCCCGCTGGTTGGCGAAAAAACTGAAGGTTGCGGTCTGACTACTGGTTGTGGCCGGCGGCTTGGCTCTGATGGTGGTCTCAGGCGCCGCGGTATCAATGGTCCATTTGTGCAGAGCCGGCTTAGCGCTAGTGTTTCCGGCCGAGTCGATGGCGGCCACCTGGAAGTTATATTTGCCGGGTAACAGGTCCGTATATGTCTGGGGGCTCGTGCACGGAACGTAGGCGCCGCTATTCAGCTTGCATTGGTACGTGCTAGGGCCTTCATCGGCTGCAAATTCAAAGGTGGCGCTCGTCTGATTGCTTGTAGGCGTTGGCGCTACTGTGATGGTGGTTTGCGGCCGGATCGTATCGACCGTCCAGCTGTACGTTTCCGGACTCTCATCGGAAAGCCCCTGCACGTCGCTCGCCATCACTTGGAAACTATGGGAGCCATTACTGAGCTTGTTATACTTCTTCGGACTTCTGCAAGGCGTGAATGGGCCGCCGTCCAGACTGCAAGTAAAGTTGCTACCCGGTACTGTTGAAGTAAAAGCGAACACCGCGTTCGCGCTGTTACTGAGGGCCAGCGGCGCCGAGCGTATTTCGGTATCCGGCCGAACGAGAGCGCTATCGATATTAACTGTCCATGAACGCGTATCGATGAGCACGTTGGCCGGATCATCACGCACCAAGCGCGTCGGATCCGCCGCGAAGACCGCAACCGTGTAGATGCCCGGAGGGAATGCCGCGGCGTTGAACGTGAACTGATTGCCGGAGCCGACCTCTTGATCATTCACTTTCCAAATAATTTCTAATCTGCCCGCGGTCGGAGTTGGTGTCTCGACGCTGAATTCTTGCCGATTGTTCGCCGACAGTGTGATGTTCGAACTGGCCGGTTCGCTCGTGTCAAGCGGCGAGACCCAGTTGTAGATGCGCCGTACCAGCTGCTCCGAGTTCACCTGTTCAAACGGGCGATTGAGGCTGCGCATTTTCGAGTCAAACGTGGGGCGGTACAGGGTGTTGGGGCAATATCTCGCTCCGGGGTAAAGCCCGACGAGCCCCGGTGCAGAGTTTGTGGTCGGAACCGGCGTGGTCAACTCAATCCACCCAGTGGGGGGACCTCCGCCGACGTTCCATTTGATTTGAATCGGATTGGTTTGTCTGGTGACGTTGGCTTCGGCAGGCTCGACGCTGTCATTGCAAAGGTGAGAGTCGCTATCGTATTCGTCTGCCAACAGCCCGAAACTATGACCGAGCTCATGCAACACTAACTCGATGACGTCGGGATGAATAGATGTAACGGCTACCGGCCCGCCGGAGCCCCCATATTCGGGATCATTGACGATGACGAGGATAACGTCTCTGCGCTCGGGCGCAATGCTAGCGATCAGTACATCGAATACCCTATGCTCCTCGACGCACAGCAAACGTTGAATTCCAAAACAGCCGTAGGAGGCGCCCAGAGCCGTCTCCCTAAAAATCCGCAAGTGAGGGTGGTCGGCGCCCGAACCCGGGCTCGTGACGTCGATACGATGGACATTGAAGTAGCGCTGGTATTCCCTGAACGGCTGCTGAGCAAATAAGCCGTTTACAAGCCGTTCGACGTCATTCGCGTATCGCGGCAACTCGCCGGCAGTGTAGCCATCCCCGAGAATGACAATATCGACGCGGTTCGCGGGATCGCCGTTATTGCGAATTGTCGTGACAGGCTCCGCGAGCGCGCGTGGCGCAAGGGCCGCGCTCACGAGTACGAACAATGTCACTCTCAACAACGAGGTCGGAGCCCTAAACAAATCCCGGGATCGCTGCATCTACTTAAGGGAAACTCCCCCCATCAGGTCCAGATCAAATTTTTCTCCCGTCCACCTCGGTTGGTAAAAATCGATTTGCGAGATACCGGGATCGTTCGGCAACGTGAAGAGAAAATCAGCGCGATCACGATGCAGAACTCTCCCGCTCAACTCGCCTCCTGGTCCGGGAGCTTCCGCACGTATGATCCGGGCATCGGGAATAACTTGCCAGTCCAGAATGTTTCCACCCGAGTCGCGAGCGACGATAACCACTTTGTGAGAACTCAGTTCCGGTTCACGTTGTCTCGGTAAGCGGCCGCGCATCGATTGACGGCTGACGACCGAGAACAGGTCTGAAACGGATTGTCTCCGCGTTTCCGCCGAAGTTCCCGGTGGGAGCGGAGGGGTTGTCGTCCATTGCACACGGAGCTCCTGGATCGTCTGACTGGATGCGGTAGGAGGCACGGCAAGAAACGCTAGAAGAAGAGTGAATCCAATTAGACACAGGCAGGCTTGCTTACGCCACTGCCCTGGCGCAGAACCAACGTGAGTCTTTAGCATTTTAGGCTCCCCGTCTGCACCCATTTATCACAGTTGCGCGCGACCTCCAAGAAAAAAATTTCCCACAAGTTTTTTTTCAAACGCAAACGCAGTGTTAACCCAGCGCCGATCGTTTTCTGTCCTCCTGAGCAAGAGATCGTGTCAAACTTGTTGTGCGAGCTCTGGGCGAGCGGTTAGCCATTGCGTGGTAACGATCCTCTTTCCGCTGTGGGCAGGCGTGTCGAACCACGACCGAACGTTTCACACAGCCGAAGTCGAAAGATCCCGGATCAGTCGCGGCCCGCTAAGCGCAAGCCGGTTCGGACGACTCCCGGCGAGTTTGGCGTTGGCTCCCCTTCCCATTGCCGCAACCTAGCTCGTATGATAATCGGTGCGCGATATAGTGAGGATTGCGTTGCGTGCAAGTCAAATCAAATCGAGAGGTAAATCGTGGAAACAACGAGCTTAGCTGATGTTACCGTGATCGACGCAGACGGTCACGTGCGCGACCGTGATGAGGAGATTCGCAAGTTCATGGCGGAGCCTTATTGC
>DATACQ010000855.1:0-1678 GCA_036258955.1 Binatia bacterium | reverse complement strand
AAACGGACCGATTGGAGTGGATCATGAAACCACAAGCTATAAAATGGCCTAACGACGCAAAGATCGCTGTGAGTTTTTTTGTCGCGTTTGAAACTTTTGAGAAATATTCTCAGTACCGCCAAGGTGGAGACAAGCCGGATTACGCTTCTCTGGCATACGGCGAGTACGGCGGCAAGGCAGGGATCTGGCGGATCATGGATGTCTTGGAGCGCAACCGCGTCAAGGGGACCATCGATACCAACGGTCGAGTTGCGGAAGATTTTCCCGAAGCAGTGAAAGCGCTACACGCCGGCGGACACGAGATCGTCGGCCATGGCTGGGTGAATGACACTGCTTTATCTTCGCTGGATGCGTCTAGCGAAAGAGATCTTATCAGACGCACTCTCGATGCTCTGGCGGCCGTAACGGGCAAACGGCCGGTCGGCTGGGTTAGTCCGGGGCACAGAGTCAACGAATACACATTTGGAAACTTCGTTGACGAAGGCATCTTCTGGACGGGCGACTTGCCGGGGCCTGACATTCCACAGCTTCGAGTTATCAATGGCAAGCCGCTGGTGATCATGCCGCGGCTCGATTATGCCAACGACCTTTCTCTCCTCTTTAACGCAAAAAATCCCGCGCGTTTTTATTTTGACAGCTTCAAAGCGGCATTCGACTGCCTCTACAATGAGGGGCACGCAGGCGCGCCGAAGCTCATCGACTGTCTTGTTCATGCGCACATCGGCGGCAGGCCGAACATCATCGGCATCTTCGAAGAATGTATTCGCTATGCCAAGGGTTTTCCCGAAGTATGGTTTGCCACGAAAGGCGAAATCGCCAAATGGTATCTTGATAACTATGCGGAACGAAGAGCCGTTTGACGCCCCTCAGAACGTGCCCGTGCGCCGTACAAAGACGCAGAGGCCCGATTGAGTACAGCTAGAGGAGTTAAAAACATGCCCCAACCAAGCGCCTTCACCGAGAAGTATATCGCGGCCTTAGAAAAAAATGACCTCCTAATCACGATGGATTGGAACGAGTGGCTCAGCATCGATCCTCCCTATGAGGCTGTGAGCTTTACCACGAAGGAAGGCACCGTGCGCTACAACAGAAACGGCTACGATTGGGACATGCACGGCACCCTCTACACGCCGGAAAAAGAAGTGAGCAGTAACCGGGCGTTCGTTTGCTTTCACGGCGGCGCCGGCAGCGAAAAAATCATGGACCTAACTCCGGATGGCCGACCCGGCTTGGCGCGCGCCCTCGCCGCGCAAGGATTTAAAGTGCTTGCTCTCACCTATCCGGGGCATTATCCGCCCGGTGGCGTATGGAAGGCTCCTATACCGGAGCGCCAGCCGTTTTATTTGGTGGATCGCGAATTGTCTCTCGAGGAGATCCAAGATCGAAATCTCAAGTGCACTTTCAACGTTATCTTGCAGGGCGCAGGCCTGCTGACCGACGAGCATCTGGCGGGGAGAGAAATCCTCGGTTTCGGCCATTCCACCGGCGGCCCCATGGCCGCGCATCTGCCCCGGTTTTCGAAAAAGACCAAAGTGATCGGCCTGGTGGGCTTCGGTAGCGGTGGCCCGGACGGGTGGCGCAGAGAGTGGCGGGAGAAAACAGGCGCGGAAAAATACACGGAAAAACCCGTCGACCACGTATCGCGCCGCTCGCCGGATACTTTCAAGGAAGCCGGTTA
>DATACQ010000854.1:0-8281 GCA_036258955.1 Binatia bacterium | reverse complement strand
TCTTCGTTTACTACTTTACGCTGCAGATCTTGCGCAGGATATGCATCTAGCTTGCTCCTCGCACGTCGAAAAGTCGAACTTTTCTACCGCTGGTAACAAAGGAGGGAGAGATGAAATTTAGACCGATACTCATACCCGTCGTGTTGATCACTGTACTAAGCCTTGGATGCTCTTCGGTTGCCACATCGCAGCAGTCGGAAGATAAACAGAGTCAACGGCCAGCTCACCACGGTAAGGAAGGCGCGGCGATCGGAAATATGTCAATGGACAAAATGATGAAAGACTGCATGCAACATCATCAGACGGCAGTAAAGTCCATTGACCAAATGAGCAATATGATGGAAAGCGCGAAGCAGTCGAACGACCCTGCCAATTTGAGAGCTACGATCGACCAGTCGCAGAATCAACTGGCCGAAATGAAAGAGCACATGGCGATGTGCGGAAAGATGATGAGTATGATGCACAACATGCAGGGCATGGGTGGAATGGGTGACATGGGCGGAATGGGTGGAATGATGAAGCACGGAACCAAATAATTGCTACGACCGCAGCCAGCCCACAGGAGCGCCATTGACGCTGCTGGAGGCAAAACGATGGTAAAACTTACACCACGGGAGTTATCCCAAAAATACGATCGGTTTGCCCGCTGGTACGACTCGGTTGAAGGCATCCTGGAATTGCTAGGCATAAGTAGGTTGCGCCGCAGGGTATTGCAGCACGCGAGCGGCAGAATTCTCGAGGTCGCTGTCGGAACCGGAAAGAACCTACCCTACTATCCGCGCGAATCCCGCATCACTGGGTTGGACCTTAGTAGAGGGATGTTGAACATCGCCCAAAAACGGGCAGCGAAACTGTCCATGAATGTTTCCTTTTTGCTGGGGGATTCGGAGCTTCTGCCTTTTCCGGATAATGTTTTTGACACGGTTGTCTCGTCTCTCTCGACATGCACCTTTCCGGACCCGGCGGCGGCGCTGAAAGAGATGGCGCGAGTTTGTCGGCCGGGAGGAAAAATTCTTTTGCTCGAGCATGGCCGGAGCGACCGCGAGTGGCTTGGACGTTTCCAAGACCGCACAGCGGATCGACACGCGAAACAACTCGGCTGCCATTGGAACAGAAAGTCACTGGACCTTGTGAGACAAGCGGGTTTAACTGTTATCAATGCGCAGCGAGTCTCTTTCGGAATCTTCTACCACATCGAAGCCACACCCGAGCCGCTGTAGCCCCAATTTCCCGAACTGCATAAGCAAAGATCTGGGCAGTCGCCGAGTTTGAAAGTGAGCAGGACATGAACAGACGAGATTTTCTCGCGAAAGGATTTTTGGCGGCTGGCGCTATCCTCATTGGCTGCGGTGGATTTCAGGCGGCGGAGCGTCGGTACCAGTTAGCACCCGAAGATTTGCTCCCAGCCGACATCAGACGCGCTCCCGCCGAAGTACGCGAGGTTTACCGGTTCGCGATTGCCAACCGTGACACTCTCCGTTACATCCCGTGCTACTGCGGCTGTGGCTCCGAAGGCCATACGAGCAATGCGTCGTGCTACGTTAAAGATAACTCCACTCAGGGCAAACTAGAATTTGACCGCATGAGCCTGGCTTGAGATATCTGTATTGGCATCACGCGTGACGTGATGAAAATGATGGATCAAGGCAGAACTCTCAAGCAAATGAGAGCCGAGATCGAGCAGAAGTACAGCAAGTACGGATCTCCCACTCCAACACCTTCCGTTCCGTTATGACAGGCGTTCCTAGCTGAACGGGAACCTTCTTGGCGGTTCTCCTTACCTGCCTTCGTCTGTCCGATCAGTGCTCTGTCTACGCGGTGATTTTATTTATTGTGATTCCGCTGTTTGCGGGAAGCCTGACACGGTGTGGCTCGTGCGCGCGCCGTGGTGTGGAATGATTTGAGAAAGTTCTTGCCTTTGCATCCGGCTTATTCTCGTGTTACGCGCGGCTTTGCGACGTCAGACACCAAACTTCCCAACTCCCGGCGCAAGTTTGCGCCGGTGTTTATCGTCAATACACAAACATGAAACTCGAAATCCACGTCAGATACGTCCTTTAACCTCATTTCTACCCCGCGGCTAGCATTGCACAAGCTGTATCCACCGGCGATCCATATACCTCCGCAACGCGACTCGTAGGAAGTCTGACGGGTTTATGGCAACAGCAACGGTGGTCTTGAAAAACATTTCGCGACAAGGCAAGGTTGTAACGCCTGCATGAAACGCTTGATAATCGTCACTTGCTCCCTTCTCGTGTTTGTCGCTGGCGCAGCGTCGGCGTGGGCGAGCTGTAAGCAGATCCCTTTTAGGCCGGATAAGCATCACCCTTCGAAAGCTCCCGCGCATACGCACGCTCATCACTCTGATCACGAACACTCTCACGACACATTTATTCATTGCCAGACAGTGGACAAGTTTGTTCCCGTGGCGACGTTTTCGCTTACCAAGGAACCTCGTCTCGACCGTCTGCTGGATACTCTCATCGCTAAATCGGATTTCCAGTTCGCCCAGCATGGCCTTTCTCGTTTGATCCATGGTCCTCCCGGATTCGAGCCGTCAAGCAGTATTCCTCATTATCTCTTCCTCTCCGTTCTGCGCATCTAGAACCGCCGCGCTTCTTCATTCTTCCGTATTCATCCGATTGGGTTGAAAGGTTCACGGTCGTGAACAGCCCGTCCTTCTTATGAAGTGATGGCCTGGTCATCACCGATTGGAGAGCGAGGTCCATTGATGTCACTACGATTCTTACTCGCACTCTGTTCTGCGCTTCTCGGTACAATTTTATCAATCACGTTCCCGTTGTTCGCATCCAAACACGGTAAGCCCGCGCCGGCTCGTGCGGCAGGAGCGGGCGAAGGTCATCATCATCCGGCGGGGTGGCACTTTACCATGCCCAAAGGAGATCCCGTCAAAGGGAGGGCCGTGTTCGAGAAGTTCGAGTGCTACTACTGCCATGAAGTTCGCGGCGAACAGTTTCCTTACCCGGTGGAAAGCGCGCCCGAGCTGAGCCAGATGGGCCCAATGCATCCGGTGGAGTTCTTTGCGGAATCGATCATGAATCCGAACGCGGTGGTTCCGAAGTCATATCGCCAGTCGGACGGTACGTCGCCGATGACTAACTTCGCCGAGAAAATGACCGTGCAGGAACTCATCGACGTCTCGTCGTATGTGGCCTCTCTTAAACCGAAGGATGCGCCGAAAACGGTTAGTGCTATCGGGAAGGTGGTCGCGATCGTCCCGGAGAACGGGGAAATCGTTTTGGAGCACAATGAGATCAAGGGTTTTATGGAAGCCATGACGATGGGTTACAAGGTGGCTACGCCGACTCTCCTCAAATCTGTCTCGCCCGGCGATACGGTCCAATTTACGATCGACACAGAGAAACGTGTGATTACAAAGATGGGCAAAGCTCAAGCGTCTTCACCGCGGAAGCAATGATGAACAATATCGAAACCGTACTACTAGAGAACCTGAAGGAATTTGTCGCCTTTGCGCGCAAGCGACTCGGCGATCCTGAGCTCGCTGCCGACGTCGTTCAAGATAGTTTGCTCAAAGCGCTTAAAGCGTCAGATCAAATTCGCGATCAGGAAAGCGCGAAAGCGTGGTTCTACCGTATTCTTCGTCGGACGATCATCGATCTTTACCGCCGCCGCGATGCGCGCGGTAGAGCTCTCGTGGATTATGAGCACGAGGTCAATGCGGTGCCCGACGCGGATGAGGAGCGCGTTACGTGTGCCTGCATGGAGCGACTGCTCGATACGATGACCCCGCAGTACGCCCAAGTGATCCGGCAAATCGACCTCAATGAAGAAGCTCTCGACGCAGTTGCCGCGGGCCTGGGTATCAGCAAAAACAACCTTAATGTGCGAGTTCATCGCGCGCGCCAGCAGCTAAAGCGACGTCTGCAAGAAAACTGCCGGGTTTGCGCAAAGCACGGCTGCTTGGATTGTCATTGTGACCGCGATGCAAGTTCGCAGAAACACGACTAATGAGGAGGCCTCTATCCAAAGTGTAATTCAGCGCACGCCAATGCGTCAGCGCAGTTATACATTCCAAAGGAGAAAAAAAACATGCAATCCTATGTTTCGCTCGCCATTCTATCTTTAGCGCTCTTGGGATGCGCTGCTTATGAGTTGCCCCCGTCGGGTTTGAACCACCCGGCAAATCCGCAGGCGGTTCCGGCCGCTGCGGGTGTGCGTTCCAAAACACTCGCGTACAGCCGCGATGATATGCCGGCGGTCGCTTTCGCGGCAGCGCAAAAAGGTAGCCATGAGGGACATCATCCGGCTGCTGAGAATGCTGCACAAAAGATGGTCACAGGAGAAGGAAAAGTGGTCGCGACCGTTCCGAGCGCTAACCAGGTCGTTGTCGAGCACGGCGAGATCAAAGGCTTCATGGAGCCGATGACGATGGGCTACGGAGTCGAACCGCCTTCTCAGCTCGAGGGTTTGAAATCAGGTGACCAGATTCGCTTTACGATCGACGTTCCCAAGAAAACGATCGTCAAAATTGAAAAGCTGAAATGACGGTGGTGGGATGGAGCGAATAGGAGGATCGATGTTCTCGGGAAAGAATGCCATGTCGCTGGTCGCTGTGCTGCTCTTGCTCTCCGGTTGCACGTCGATCGCAATGAATGCGGGATTCAACGATGTGAAAGTCACCGTGGAAGAGCGAAGCGCGCTCCAGATCTTCTGGAACAACGGATCTGATCTCGACAAAGAAGCAGCTGGTAAACTCGCGTCGTTGCTGGAAGGCAAGTTAACGGCAGAACAGGCCGTGCAAGTCGGCTTGCTAAATAATCGCGAACTTCAAGCGGCATACTCGGATCTCGGTATTGCGCAAGCAGACTTAGTGCAAGCGGGTCTTCTGAACAACCCGATCTTTGACGCATCGGTTATGTTCCCGGTTTCAGGCGGCGGCCGCCCCGATCTGGAACTCAGCGCTGCGATGAATTTTCTAAACATTTTCTACATACCTTTGCGCAGGCGGGTCGCCGCCGCGCGGTTTGAGGAGGTCAAAACCCGTGTAACAGGCTCCGTCCTCGATTTCGCCGGCCGCGTGCGCAGCGCTTTTTACCGATATCAGGCCGCTGAGCAGATGCTCGAGCTGCGCCAGGCGATTGTTCAAGCTCTGGATGCGTCCTTCGAAATCGCGCGGCGCCTTTCTGCAGCAGGTAATATCACCGATCTCGATCTTGCCCGGGAAAGGGCACAATTCGAGACCAGTAAGTTGGCTCTGAGATCTGCCGAGGTGGCGGTTCGCCAAAATCGGGAAGAGTTAAACATTCTGATGGGATTATGGGGAAAGCAAACACAGTGGCAAAGCGATCAGCGCTTGCCCGAAATTCCGGAGCAGCCAGTTAAGACGGAACACCTGGAACGACTTGCACTGGAGAAGAGTATGGATCTTTTAAACGCACGGCAACGGATCATGCTAGCGGGCAACCAGTTGGGATTTAACAGATGGACGGCGTTACTGCCGGAATTGCACACAGGAGCCCTTGGAGAGCGGGAAGAAGGTTCCTGGGAGCTTGGGCCGACGCTCGAATTTCCTATCCCTCTGTTCGATCGAGGCCAGGCGCGGGTCGGCCGCGCTGCCGCAGAGCTGCGAAGCGCGCAGCAGCAGTATTACGCGTTTGCGGTGCGAATACGCTCAACGGCTCGCGCTGTTCAGGACCGGATGGAGGGAGCGCGCGACCGCGCTTTGTATTACCGCGATATCCTTCTCCCGCTGCACGAGCGCATCGTTAACGAAGCGCAGTTGCAATACAACGCGATGCAACTCGGGCCGCGCCAACTTCTAAATGCCCGGGAGCAGCAGATTGAAACCGCCGCCGCATATATAGAAGCCCTTCGCGAATACTGGCTGGCGCGCGGCAACATTGGTCAGCTCATAGCGGGCCGTCTACCGACTTCTGTCGCGGCGACAACGAGAGCAATAGGCGGACAAAACGGCACGAGGGAAGGCGGCGGACACTAAATAGACGAGGAAATCTCGAAGCACGAAGCTCGAAATCCGAAACAAACACAAAACGAAAAATGAGCAAAACCTACAAACCAGTTCCGATCCGGTTGAGTTTTTGGTTTTGATTTTTCCGAGTTTTGAAATTACTTCGGATTCGATATTCGGATTTCGAGCTTAGTTATGATTAGGGAGACAAGATGAGTAATAAGTTAAGCAGACGCCAGTTGCTTGGCCTCGGTGCTGCGACACTCGCGGGTATTGGTGCGCACCGGCAGGCACACGCAACCAATCACGGCAGTTCGGGAGCGGCTTATGAACCATTCCGAGGTTACAACCCGCCGCGCGGAGGCGAACGGCCGTATTGGGAGAAGAGCTACAGCGGCGGTCCAGTTGATGTGAAGCCGTTGCCACCGGTGCTCCCCGGAAAAGGTTACAAACCCGTGATCGTGCCCAATGGGAGAACCTTGCCTTTCAAAATCGTCGATGGCGTTAAGGTATTTCACCTGATCTCCGAGGAAGTGGATCACTATTTTGATTCCGGCCTGCGCGCGAAGTGTTGGGGTTATAACGGGGGCGTCAACAGCACTGTAATTGAGGCTGTTGAAGGCGAGCGCGTGCGGATCTACGTCACCAATCGCCTGCCCGCGTCGACATCGGTTCACTGGCACGGCTTCAATCTACCAAACGGCATGGACGGTGTCGGCGGGCTCACTCAGCCGATGATCAAACCCGGCGAGACGTTCAAGTACGAATTTACTTTACGGCAGTACGGCACGCAGATGTTTCACTCCCACCATGATGAGATGACCCAGATGGGAATGGGATTGATCGCGATGTTTGTGATTCATCCTAGAAATCCAAGGCCGGAGTATCACGTGGACCGCGATTTCTCCCTCATGATTAGTGAGTGGGACATCGAACCAGGCACTTACCGGCCGAACACTTCGGAGATGACTGACTTCAACGTTCTTACAATCAATGGGAAGGTGTTTCCTTCCACGGCTCCGCTAATTTGCAAGACGGGCGACAAGGTCAGAATCCGGTTCGCCAACCTGGGCGCGACGGACCATCACCCCATGCACCTGCATGGTCATCACTTCAGGGTGACCGCGACCGACGGTGAAGAAATCCCGCTCTCGGCCCAGTGGCCCGAAACGACCGTTCTCGTGGGCGTCGGGCAGTCGCGAAATATTGAATTTATCGCTGACGCCCCCGGCGACTGGGCTGTCCACTGCCATATGACTCATCACATCATGAACCAGATGGGGCATGAGTTTCCGAACATGGTCGGTGTTGATCCAGGCGACCTTGACAAGCGGATGCAGTCCCTACTCCCCGGCTACATGACGATGGGAACAACCGGAATGGACATGGGCGAACACATGGGGATGATGCCGATGCCGAGGAATTCCATTTCAATGAAAGGGATGGCCGGTCCCTTCGGCGAGATCTCCATGGGAGGACTAGTAACGATTCTAAAAGTTCGCGATCAGTTGAGGAGCTACGATGAAGACCCGGGCTGGTATAAGCATCCAGCCGGCACGGTAGCACTGAAAGCATCTGACGAAGAGCTGCGGCGCGATGGAATAGATATCAAAAGCTCAGCCGGTCATGAAACAGAACGGGCGAAATCGACACCACAACAGAACGGACATGCCGGCCACTAGCTCGCTTCGGAGCCGTCGCGCCGTTTGGGTGTAAGACTCTCGGACTACCAATCAGAGAGGAAAGAGTTCTAACAGAAGGACAAACTACGAATGTTTCAAGTCCTGTGATCACCACGATCGTTCGCATGGACGCCTAACGTAACTCTGATCGACACAAAGACAAACGTTTCGTACTGACAAGATACAAGGGGGATGCCATGAAAAACATCGTTCTCGCATTATTAGTTTCAGCCGCGGTGAGCGCCCCGCCCCTGGTCGCCCAGGAAAAAAAGGATATGCCGATGAAAGAAGGGATGCCCATGAAGGGCGAAGGGATGCAGCACGGCGGCATGATGATGGGGAACATGAGTGAGATGCACAAGAAAATGATGGAGATGAGGAAGAATATGGGCGGGATGATGAAAGGACAGGGCATGATGGAGAGCGACGAGATGAAAGGCATGGGAGGGATGATGGGCCACATGTCGGAGATGATGGATGACATGAGTGACATGATGGAAAGCGGCAAGATGACGCCTGAACAAATGTCGGAGATGTCCAAGATGATGGGTGAGATGTCCCGTATGATGACGCAGATGTCGGAGCGCATGGGACGGGGAATGAAATCCGACGGAAAAACTAAGTAGGTTAGTCGAATAGAATGATCACC
>DATACQ010000853.1:0-2480 GCA_036258955.1 Binatia bacterium | reverse complement strand
TCCGTGATCTGAATCAAATCGCGGTAGCCCTGCTCGGCGATGGCAGCATCAGAAATCTTCAGGCGCTTCATAAGGGTGCTAAGGACTTTGGATCTGTTCTGCGGCGCTAGAATGAAAGCCAGACTTTCGATCAGAGCTTTGAGAATGTTCTCAGCGAGCTCTGGCTGCTGCTGTAAAAATGCCCGGGTTCCAACGATCGTGTTGCTTACGTAAGGGATATTGGTTTCCGAGAGCTCGGCCAGAACAGAGAAACCTTTCTGCTTCAGCCTGCGGCTAAAGACACCATCGAGCACAGTGACGTCAATGGTGCCACTCTCCATTGCTTGAACGAGCACCGTCTGATCGCCGACATTAAGTATATTGACGTTATCCCGGCGCTGCTCCAGGCCAAGATATTCCAATCCCAGCACCGCTCCCATCCAGACGGATCCACCGATCGCCTGCACGCCGAAGCGCTTTCCACGCAGATCTTCCGGCTTTTTGATCTCCGGCCGCGCAATCATCGTGTACGTCAGCTTGTTGGTGAACGAAGCGATGAGTCTGAGATCGGTTCCTCCGGCAGATGCGCCTAAGACGGATGCAGGGCCGGAGTATGCGAGTTGAGTGGCGCCGGAACTTACCGCAGCCACTTGTATCGGCCCGGTGCGGATGAAAACCACGTCGGCATCAACCCCATGCTTCGAGAAGAGGCCCTGCTCCTGCGCAATCCACAACGGAGTTTGCCTGGGATTGACGCCAGCAAAGGAGATGGCGACTTTTGGCGCAGCGAGCGCCACACTTGTTCGAACGCTGCATTGAACTGCGGATAACGCGGCAAAGACGGTAATGACGAACACATGACGGGCCATGTTGCCTCCCTGCTGTCGATTGGCACATTAGGTCGGCTCAACGTCCGCCGTCAAACAAAAAGTGATTGCGAATGGCAATGGCACTTTCCCGCGGGTTTGCATATACTCTCCGCGAGTGATGCCTTTTAGCCACAACTTAATTCCACTGAGGTTCCGACGACCATGGCAAATATTTATTACAACGATCGCCTGATCATCGCCTACACCTCCTTGAACCAAAGCGATAAGAGTTGGAGCGCTGGGGCGGAGATCACGTGGAAAAAAGACGATCAACGACGCTCGCACACAATCGGCGGATTGACCGACAAGTTCAAGTCATCTGAAGACGCGGAAAGGTTTGTCGTCAATCTCGCGAAAGCCTGGATCGACGCAAATCCTTAACGGTGATTTCTCACGTGCGCTCATAGCTCACTTCTTCTCAATACGTCCCGACTCTGTTTAACACGCGTCTGTAGGAAACGGGCCCTTCATCCCTCATCCTCTTTTTTTATCCTTCATACTTTATCCGTTATCCTTTCTTTTCGTTCTCCCTCATCCTTCATCCCTTCTTCATTTATCTGCAATCCGATTTCATCCTTCATCCCTCATCCTTTATCCTTCCTTTTTCGTTCACCCCTCGTCCTTTAATCCTTTGATTTCACCGCGGCGGCAACGGACCCGCGCCGAAGATCTGTTTGAAAAGCTCGATCACCTCGGGGTCTCGCGGGAGATTTCTGATCACCTTGTCAAGCGCTTCAGGCATAAGCGGCGGCGAGTCGTCTCCCGTTTTATTATATTCCTTGAGAAACTCGGGATCTTTGAACGTGCGCCGCATACCTTCCTGCAGAATTTCGACCCGCTCCTTGGGAGTTCCCGGAGGCGCCACAAAGGGCGCGCCGGCGAGCTGAAACGTGCGATGCAGCAAGATCAATTTGCGCTCCTTTTCGGACTTCGCGAATGTTTCAAGATCAGGCAGTTCGGAGTAGCGTGAATAAGGATGTTTTTGCCCCTTCGGAATTTCAATGATCGAATGTACATCTACCAAATCTTTGTCGAGCCACCCCTGGCGTATCGGATTGTCAGGATGGTTCGTCCTTATGTCTATCTCGCCGCGTAGAAATGCGACGTCCAGCTCGGGACCGCTATATCCCACGACCATCTTTGGATCTCTGATGCCCATAAGGTAGCTGATCATTCGTCCGGTGTAGTAGATCGTGTGGCCGACCGACTGTGCGCCCAGGCGGAGCCCTGTTGCAGAACGCAGTTTTTCGAGGCTACCGACGCCCGCGTCCTTCCGGCTCAGGAAGATATGCGGGTGTCCACTATAGGGTGTTCCGAGATAAATGAACTTATCGATCTCGTAGAGAACCCCGCTCTCACCCAACACGGCGGCAGGAACAACGGACGAAGTAAGAGCGCCTATGGTGAGCCCGTCAGGACGAGCAGTCCTGAAGACGTGGTTTGCGGCCTTTCGTCCGCCGCCGCCGGGCATGTATTCGACGACAATGTTGGGAGAGCCAGGAATGTGCTTGCGCAGAAAAGCAATCACAGTTCTTATGCGCAGGTCTGCGGTACCGCCGGGATCAGTTGCGCCTACGACTGTGAGACTCTTTTCTTGGTAAATTGGGCTTTGAGCCAGGAGGTGGCCTGAGA
>DATACQ010000852.1:0-2824 GCA_036258955.1 Binatia bacterium | reverse complement strand
ACTCAAAATGGCAAGATTAGCTTTATTTAAATCGACCAGGGTCGGGAATCCGAGCGCGCTAAGACGACGGCTTTGCACTCCGTCCAAGACGGTTGCATCGATAGTCCCCGCCTGCAGCGCTTGAGCGAGCACATTCTGATCTCCGACGGCAATAATGTTGATCTTGTCGCGCTCCGCATCCATGCCCAAATGTTCTAACGCCAGAATGGCGCCCATCCACACCGTGCCGCCGATGCTCTGAATGCCAAACTTCTTGCCACGCAGGTCTTCGGCGCTGTTAATGCCCGGTCGCACCATCAGATCGTAGGTCACCCGATTGGTAAACGCCGCCAGAACCTTCAAGTCGGCACCGTTGCCGACAGCGCCGACGACAGCGGTTCCACCGGTATAGCCGACATCAATTTCGTTGGACTGCATTGCGGCGACCAGAGTTGGCGCTCCACGAACAAAGATCGTGTCAGCCTCAATGCCATACTTGGCGAAAAAACCACGCTCGCGAGCGACCCAAAGCGGCGCGACCCGTGCATTCATTGCAGCATACGCGATTACGACTTGCTTGGAAGCCACCGCCGCATCCGCAGAGTTTGCCCAAACGCCGAGCCAAGCGCTCACGAAAAATAGTGTAACTTTACGCATCGGAGCCTCTCGTTATAATACTGTAACAGTGGAAACCGTAACATGCTCGATTACACGAGAAATATCTTTTAGAATTCGTTTATGTGCAGCTTAATCGTCGCGAGGTCCAACCTTGACCTCGGTATGGATCTATGACATTTTGCCGCTAGCCTTCGGACCCGGAGCCTATCTGATTCAGGGATCGAAAATCAAGATTGCAAAACCGCACGTTCCCTTAGGGTCACGCGCGCCGCAACGTCTTCCTCTAGCGGCTGACCAGCGCGATCCGTTTAAGTCCGTCGCCCAGGAACTTGAATTGGTCGAACAAACGCTCGCGCGGGCGATCGGCTCCAGGGAACATCACTTGACTGACATCGCGGCGCATCTGATCGACGGCGGCGGCAAACGCGTGCGTCCATTGGTTACCCTGCTGGCGCATCTCGCTCTAGGAGGCAAGGGGACCCAAGACATTATTGATATCGCAACAGCCATCGAACTGATACACACGGCCACTCTGCTTCACGACGACATCATCGATTGCGCCGATACTCGCCGTGGCAAAGTTTCCGCATACAAGAAGTACGGGCTGAAATCCACGTTGGTGGCCGGCGACTTTCTGTTCATCAAGGCGTTCGAATTCGCCGGAAAATTCGACGAGAACATTGTGCAGTGGACCGCCGAAGCCTGCACTCTTTTGACCGAAGGCGAGATCCTTCAGGGGTACTTCAATCGCAACGCCGCGGTTACCGTCGCCGATTACATTGAGATCGTGAAGCGAAAGACCGCTTCCCTTTTTCAAACAGGCTGCAGGGTGGGCGCCTACTTCGCGGGAGCATCCCCTGCCATCGTAGACGAAACGGCAGGCTATGGGCTCAACATGGGTATCGCTTTTCAAATCGTAGACGATGTGCTGGATATCGTCGGCCATGCGGATCTCCTCGGCAAACCCATAGGGATGGATCTCCGTGACGGCAATCCTTCTTTGCCGATCATTCTGACGCTAGAAGATCCGATCGTACGCGAGGCGTTCGAACAATCCGAATGCGAGGAGACACAAGTTGCAGCTGCTCTGGAGGCGATCAAACGCGGCCCGGGCATTCAAAAGGCGAAGAACCTCTCGCGCCATTACGCCGAAGCTGCGCTCAACTCTCTGGAAAAGCTTCCGCCGTCTGCGCATCGCCAAGGGCTGAAGACACTGGTCCGGCTCATTATAGACCGCGACTTCTAATCGGAGACTGCATCGATTAGCCGCCTACCCGTCCCGTGCGTTCATACCTTGAACTAAGCCCGGTCACAGCGAGCAGCGGGACACTGGATCGATCTCATGACGGCTTCTCAGAATTCGCGCGATCGTGCGGTTCAGAGCATGTTCGATGAGGTCGCGCCGCGCTACGATCTCCTAAATCGAATCATCAGTTTGCGGCTGGATAGTTACTGGCGCAAAGCGGCAGTCACGGAGGCTCTACGAGACGGCGCAGCACTGGTCTTGGATATGGGCAGCGGCACGGGCGACCTGAGCTTTGCGGCCGCAGCATTTGGGGAGCGAGCAGCCAAAGTGATCGGTCTCGATTTCTCGCTCGATATGCTGCAGCTCGCACAGGAAAAAAAGCGGCGGCTGACGCGCTCTGTGGCAGCCGAATTCGTGCAGGCAAGCGCCCTCCGAACGCCGTTCAAAGCTGCTGTTTTCGACGCTGTCGTCAGTGCATTTGTCTTACGCAATCTTTCCGATCTCGGGTGGTTCTTTGGCGAATCAAAGCGCGTCCTGAAACCCGGAGGCACTCTGGTGACGCTGGACATGTTTCCGCCGCCAAAAAACTGGTTCAGTCCCCTTTACGGATTCTACTTCTACAGGCTGGTGCCCTGGATCGGTAAAATGGTTTCGCCACAGGGGCACGCGTACCGGTATCTTGCTCAGTCGGTCCAACAATTCCACTCGCCGGAAACGATTACACGGCTCTTGGAGGAAGCAGAATTCGAGAGCATCAGTGTTCGACGATTTCTCACGGGCGCAGTGTGCTTGCATGTCGCACGCAAAACCAATTAGTAGCTATGCAGAGTTTTTCAAGTAGTTTTCTGATTTTTTTTAATCAGATCGCGGTGGGAGGTTTATTCGCGCTGGCCGCAACCCCGTTTCACGAGCTTGACCGCGCTTTCTATAAATCGACCGCCGGCGTGCTCTTCGCGGTCGCTTTGCTCGGATTTTGGGGGG
>DATACQ010000851.1:0-3357 GCA_036258955.1 Binatia bacterium | reverse complement strand
CAAGTATCCGATGAACTGGAAGGCGACGATCCCGGCGGAGCAGATCGAACTGAACATTACGCCCCGGTTTCAAGATCAGGAACTGATCACGAATCGAAGTACACGCGTTACGTACTGGGAGGGGGCGGCGGCAGTAAAAGGAACGTTCAAAAATACGCCTGTGACGGGCCAAGGCTACGTCGAAATGACGGGTTACGCGGGTAAGTTAAACTTTTAGTAACCCCAGCGCGATAAACCCGTCACGAGAGAGCACGAGCGCATTTTCTTAACGCCCCGCTTTTGGGCTTTGAACGTGAAGGTTTTTGGCAGACGGCTAACGTAGAGTAAACTTGCGTGCGGGAGCCGTCGTGTCCGCGGGTCACAAAAACCACCATCTAAAGATTCGGCCGCGACGCCTCGGCTGCAAGTGAGGTTTCGCTCCACGAGACATCGAGCGGCTCTTGCAGACCGCGACCGCCATACTGAGACTATCTTTAGGTCCTCGTCGAGAAGCACGTCTTCACATGTTGCTTTCTTTCTGCAAAGGTATCAGTCTTTTGGAGTCAATATGACTCTCGATCGGAAAGTAAAAGACGCATGTCTAAGTTCTGGCATAGTCTGCGCGGGCGACCGGGTGCTCGTTGCGGTTTCCGGTGGCCCCGACTCGGTGGCACTGCTGCAGATTCTCCACAGTTTTAAAGATGATTTGGCTCTGCACCTGGAAGTTGCCCACGTGGAACATGGGATCCGTGGCGAGGAAGCGAAGAAGGACGCTGCATTCGTCGAAGACCGGGCCAAGCGTTTAGGCCTGCGATTTCACCTGAAAGAAGCGAACATCCCGGATTTACGTTCCCGTATCGGCAAGGGCAATCTCGAGGAATTGGCGCGCCGTGAGCGCTATCGGTTTTTTTTGGAAGTCGCTGAGCGCCGCGCTCTGAACAAGATTGCGACAGCTCACACGGAAGACGATCAGGCTGAAACTGTGCTGATGTGGCTGTTGCGCGGCTCGGGACGGAGGGGGCTTGGCGGCATCGCGCCGAGCCGGACGGTTCATATCGACGGCGCTGATTCGTCCAAACATGTGACGGTTGTTCGCCCGATGTTGGGCGTAGCAAAACGAGAGATAATCCAGTTTCTTAGAGAAGAGAAGCTTGAATTTTGTTTTGATCGGAGCAACCTCGACACCGCCTATTTACGCAATTGGCTGCGTCATGATTTGCTGCCGAGACTCAAGCAGCGCGGCGACAGCCGCCTGAGTTCCCGGCTCGCGCAAACGGCGGAGGTGCTGCGTGAGGAGTCGGATTATCTCGAGATGCTAGCGGAAGCAGAGCTTGACAGGATTTGCGCCAATGAAGAATCGGTGAGCCGCAGCGGATTTTTGCGTCATCCACGGGCGATGCAGCGCCAACTGCTTCGTCTTTGGATCCGGCGGGTTCGTGGCCATCTACGCGGTCTCGATTTCGACCATATCGAGACGCTTCTCAGAGTGATTTCCGGCGGCCCGGCGCAGAGCCGATTTACGATCCCCGGCGGCTGGGAGTTGTCTCGCGAATACGAACAACTACGACTGCTTAAAGCCGTGCGGGGAACGAAAAAGCCCTGCTATACGTATTCCTTGGTAATTGGCACTCCGTTGCTGGTGCCGGAGGCGGACATGACCATCGAGAGCCGGCTTGTATCGAAGTTCGACGCTCGGTTACCAAAAAGCGCGTCTGAAGCCCTCTTTGACCTTACTGCTTTGCCGGCTCCGCTGGTGGTGCGGAATTTTCGTCGCGGGGATCGGTTTCAGCCGCTGGGCATGGCTGGACACAAGAAAGTCAAGGACTTGTTTATCCAAAAGAAGGCCCCCCTGTCTACACGGGCTGTATTGCCGCTTTTGGTCACTGGGGACGAGGTCCTCTGGGTTCCAGGCTATGGCAGGAGTGAGATTGGTCGTATTGGCCCACATTCGAAGGAGATTTTACATTTAGACGCGGTGAGTAACGGCGTACGAAGGCCAGCCTTCTCACGTCAATCCCGTGGTGATAAAGAACCTCGGCATGAAATCCAGGCGGGGACTTTCTGACGGCAAGAATTGAAAGTAATTGAGGCCGCACTAAGGCTTACAAGATGAAATCCGTTATTGATCGTTAATTATGCGTGTGTTAGACTTTTTTCGTTTTCTTGACACGGAGGAGTTCGTTGAGTCAATCATCGAAACACATTGCTCTCTGGTTAGTTCTGCTTCTGGTTTTTCTGGTTATCTTTAGCGTTTTCAGCAAACAGCACGGGCGCGAACCGGAAGTGGTATTCAGCGAGTTCATGAGCTCGGTGGAACGCGGAGAAGTGCAGGAAGTCGTTATCCAGGGACAAAACATTCAGGGCAAATACAAAAGTGGCGAGCGTTTCAGATCCTTCGCCCCGAACGACCCTGAACTAGTGAAGTCACTGCGCGACCGAAAGGTCAAGATCGCCGCAAAGCCGGAAGACGAATCCCCGTGGTACATGGTTCTGCTGTTGAATTGGTTTCCCATGCTGCTTTTGATCGGCGTCTGGATCTTTTTTATGCGTCAGATGCAGGTCGGAGGCGGCAAAGCGATGTCCTTTGGCAAAAGCCGGGCGAAGTTGCTCACGGAGAACCAACATCGGGTCACGTTTGCCGATGTTGCTGGAGCTGATGAAGCCAAAGACGATTTGCAGGAAATTATCGCGTTCCTCAAGGATCCGAAGAAGTTCACGAAGCTAGGCGGCCGAATTCCCAAGGGGTGTTTGCTTGTCGGACCGCCGGGCACAGGCAAGACTTTGCTCGCTCGCGCTATAGCCGGAGAGGCAGGTGTGCCTTTCTTCAGCATCAGCGGTTCGGATTTCGTCGAGATGTTCGTAGGCGTAGGCGCATCTCGCGTGCGAGACCTGTTCGTGCAGGGAAAGAAAAACGCGCCCTGCATCATCTTCATAGATGAGATCGACGCTGTGGGACGGCACCGAGGCGCTGGACTTGGCGGCGGTCATGACGAGCGCGAACAGACTCTAAATCAGTTGCTCGTGGAAATGGATGGCTTCGAGGCAAACGAAGGGGTCATTCTCATCGCGGCGACCAATCGGCCGGATGTCTTGGACCCCGCGCTGCTGCGCCCGGGGCGCTTTGATCGACGGGTAGTTGTGCCGCGACCGGATGTCAAGGGACGAGAGGGAATCCTGCAGGTCCATACGAGAAAGGTACCGGTTGCCGAGGACGTGGATATTGCGGTGCTGGCTCGCGCGACGCCCGGCTTCGCCGGCGCCGATCTGGAGAATCTCGTTAACGAGGCGGCGTTGCTGGCGGCGCGCAGTAATAAGGAACGGGTCGATATGGGCGATTTTGAGATCGCCAAAGACAAAGTCATGATGGGCGCCGAGCGG
>DATACQ010000850.1:0-4530 GCA_036258955.1 Binatia bacterium | reverse complement strand
GAGCGCTCGCCAGAGATGCTCATCGGCCTCTTGGGCGTACTAAAAGCCGGAGCCGCGTACGTGCCTGTCGATCCTAAAGCGCCCCCGGAGTGGCTGCAATTCGTTATCAAGGATACTCAGCTCAGCCTTTTATTGACTGTTCGTAAGCTGTTGCAGAAGCTGCCGAAAGACGGTCCTCCGCGGCTCTGTCTTGACTCGCCCGACCTGGCAAACGAGAGCGAACAAAATCCAGAGCCGACCGCTACCAGAGATCATCTCGCTTACGTTATCTATACGTCCGGTTCGACGGGAACGCCCAAGGGCACCGAAATTCCCCACAGTGCGTTGACAAACTTCACCAATTACGCCGGCGGTTTCTTCGCATTGAGCTCCGGCGACCGGGTGCTGCAGTTTGCCTCAATCAGTTTCGATACAGCCGTGGAGGAGATTTTTCCTTGCCTCACGCGCGGCGCAACATTAGTCGTGCGCAGCGACGACATGCTGGAAACAGTGTCGGTGTTCATGGAGAGATGCCGGGATCTAAGGATTACTGTTCTGGATCTTCCGACCGCTTATTGGCATGAAGTTGTGGCGACCCTCGAGTCACAAACGTTGACGATACCGGATACGCTCCGGCTCGTTATTATCGGAGGAGAAAAAGCGATCACTGAACGGGTGGCTAGCTGGCAGGCGCGCGTGAACCGGCGCGTTCGCCTCCTAAATACCTATGGGCCTACGGAAACTACGGTCGTCGCAACGATGTGCGATTTGACGGATTCTAGCCTGCCCGATGATCCGATGGCCGAGGTCCCAATCGGCGTGCCGATCGGCAACGTCCACGTATACGTCTTGGATGAATTCTTAAAGCCTGTGCCCGTGGGGACGCCGGGCGAGCTGTACATTGGCGGGGCCGGGGTTGCCCGCGGCTACCTGAACAGACCTGAGTTGACTACGGAAAAGTTCGTGCCGAATCCGTTCAGCTCTGAACCCGGCTCTCGCTTATTCAGAACGGGTGACCTGGTGAGATATCGGTCCGACGGCAATATTGAATTCTTGGGCCGGCTGGATCGTCAAGTAAAGGTTCGCGGTTTTCGGGTCGAGTTGGATGGGATTGAGGCAGTGCTGCGCAAACACCCGCTGGTGAAGGAAGCGGTAGTTGTCCAGGAAGCAACATCTCAGAAGCGGCTGTTTGCCTACGTCGTCCTGAAAGACGCTGCGGCGGTGCAAGTCGATGAACTGAGATCTTTTACCGCGAGCAAACTCCCGGAATACATGGTGCCTTCAGCCTTCTCTGTTTTGGATTCCTTACCCCTTACTACAACCGGCAAGATTGATCGCCGGGCGCTGCCACCGCCGGACCCGCAAAGGGCCGACGCGGCGACTTTTGTCGCTGGCCGGACTCCCATAGAAATCCAGTTGGCGGGGCTTTGGGAAGAGATTCTTTCCGTTAAGCCGATCGGGATTAGAGACAATTTTTTCGACGTGGGTGGCGATTCCTTGCTCGGCGTAAGATTGATGTTGCAAATTGAGAAGCTGTTCGGGAAAAGCCTCCCGCTGGGTGTGCTTTATGAAGCTCCCACCGTCGGACTGTTGAGCAAGCGAATCGCCGAAGACTCCAAAGTGAAAGAGTGGTCGAGCCTGGTGCCGCTTCGACCGGACGGCTTAAAGCCGCCGTTTTTCTGGATTCACGGTGAAGATAGTGATGCCTTTCTGCCGCGTTATCTCGGTCCGGATCAGCCGATATACGGCCTCAGACATCAGGGCGAGGATGGCTGGCCGGCTCGCTATACAACAGTCAAACAAATGGCCGCGCATTATTTGAGCGAGATCCGTAGCGTACAGCCGCTGGGGCCGTATCATTTGGGCGGCTACTGTTTCGGCGGCCTGGTCGCATTTGAAATTGCTCAAATCCTCCGCAAACAAGGGCAGTCGGTTTCTTTGCTCGCGCTGCTGGCGCCGGATCGTTTGCGAAACCTGCCCGCGGTCGATTCACCTTCGAATTTTACCGGCAATGAGGGTGACTGTTCAGCACAGCCGAAGCTAATGGCTGGATGGAGCACTAAACTTAGACGTTGTTTCGCCGGTGTCAATCGACGTCACGCGAAGCAAACAGCGCGACGCCTATGTCGCACAATTATTGCAAGCGTCGTCCCGCCGGCGATGAAGATTGCTAAGACCGCCGCCTGTCGGATTTGCTTCATTCTCGGAGCCCGCCTGCCGATCACGCTGCGGAGCTTCTACATCGTTGACATCTTATATGAACGAGCCGCAAAGGAGTACGTTGCGGAGAGCTATGATGGATCGGTCGTCCTATTGAGGCCCGTCGAAGATGCCATCGATACCAAGAGCTGGCAGACCTTGCTGGACAACCGGCTGGAGATTCACAATGTTCCGGGCAATCACACCGACGTTCTGAGCAATCCGGACCATGTGAAGAGCTGGGCGGAAGTGCTGATGTGTTATCTGCAAAATGGCGGGAGAAACGCCGCCCATGAATTCAATTCGGCCCAACATGGGTAGCATAGATACAAATCGCGTTAGCCCATCGCTGAGCCTGCCAACCGAAACCGTCTTAAACTTGGCCTGCTTCCCAGAGTTATAGGATCACCATCAACTTCTTTGAAGACCGGTCATCCATCACCCTGTATCTATTACCTTGTTTCACCATCTGGGGCGGTGAGCGCAGAACCAGTTTTTTGATATTCTCAATCGGAGGCTTCTACATGGATGCACCCCTTATTATCAAATGCCGCCGAGCGATCATCATAGGATTTCACGTTCTATTGATCGTACTCGCGAACTATCTCGCTTTCTGGATCAGGTTTGATGGCGAAATTTCCGGGGAAACAATGAAGCATTTCGTAAGTATGCTTCCCTGGCTTGTAGCGATCCGCGTTTTGACGTTCTTTCCGTTGCACCTGTATCAGGGGCTGTGGCGGTATACGGGCATCTGGGACCTGCGCAATGTCATCAGTGGCGTGGTTGTGAGCACGGCACTGTTTTATGTTCTCGTTCATTGGGTATTCGCAACGCGCGGGTATCCTTTATCGATTTTTATCATCGACAGCCTCCTCCTGATCTTCCTGATGGGCGGCAGTCGGTTGGCTCGGCGCCTCTACGATGGGCTTGGGCGAATCCAAGGAGGACGACGCGTTCTTATCTATGGCGCGGGAGACGCGGGTGAAATGATCGTGCGCGACATCAAGAAAGATAACGGCTCGCGCTACGATTATCGGCCCATTGGTTTCGTCGACGACAACCCCAACAAGGTCGGCCAGCACATTCACGGCGTTCCTGTACTCGGGACGCGCAACAACATCCAAAGCATAATGGAATCGTACAAGCCCGACGAAATCTTACTGGCGGTTCCCAATGCGTCGCCCGCAGCCATGCGAGGCATTCTAACCTCACTGGAAGGTTTCACGGTTCCTATCAAGACACTGCCGTCTGCCGCCAAAATTGTAAACGGGAGAGTGGGAGTAAGCCAAATACACAACCTGTCCGTAGAAGACCTGCTGGAGCGGCTGCCAGTGGGGATCCGCCTTGAATCCGTGCGCGGTTTAGTGCAAGGGAAGCGAGTCCTGGTCACAGGAGCGGGCGGGTCGATCGGATCCGAGTTATGCCGTCAGATCGCTAGATGCGACCCTGAGCGGCTAGTCCTTTTGGACAAAAGCGAGAGTGCTCTTTATGACATTGAGATGGAGCTGGCCCGATCGGGTCCGAAAGTTCAACAGGCGGCGGTTCTCGCCGACATCAAGAACGTTGTACCCGTAAGGGAGGCACTTCAGGATTATGCGCCTCAGATTATTTTTCACGCAGCCGCTTACAAGCATGTTCCGATGATGGAAATTCACCCGGATGAGGCGGTTCTTAACAATATCATCGGAACCCACCGTCTGGTGCAGGCCGCGATCCGGCAAAACGTTGAAAGGTTCGTTCTAATTTCCACGGATAAAGCGGTCAACCCCACCAATGTCATGGGCGCAACCAAGCGCGTGTGTGAAGTCTATATTCAGGCTCTGGCGGGCGCCGAGGATCACTGCGATACTGTATTCTCGGCCGTTCGCTTCGGCAACGTCTTGGGCAGCAACGGCAGCGTGGTTCCCTTGTTTTTAAAGCAAATCGAACAGGGCGGACCGGTTACCGTCACCCATCCGGAAATCAGACGCTACTTTATGACTATTCCGGAAGCGGTCTTGCTGGTCCTTCAAGCAGCTAACCAGGCTCGCGGCGGAGAGATCTTCGTGTTGGACATGGGCGAGCAGATCAAAGTCATGGATATGGCGCGACATTTGATTCGGCTTTCCGGTCATGTGCCGGACGAGGATATTTCCGTCAAAGTTGTCGGCCTTCGGCCGGGAGAAAAGCTGCGAGAAGAGTTGGTAGCGAGCGACGAGACCTTGCTGCCCACGACGGTCGAAAAGATTCTACGCGTGCAATCAGGTCGCATTCCTGACGTAGCATTTCTCATGAAGCGAATCGCGCAACTCGAACAGCTCGCGATCAAAGGCAAGTGCGACTCGGTTATCGAGCTACTCTCCGAACTCGTTC
>DATACQ010000849.1:0-2939 GCA_036258955.1 Binatia bacterium | reverse complement strand
GAGGGCATCGGGTCACGCTTTGTGTCTTGCCAATATTATTTCGGGGCGAGTACAGTGCAGCGCCGGCTTTGGCTCGGAAAGTGGAAGATATCGATACCGGACTTTGATTTCTAACTTTCGCTCTGGTTTTGCTCATCCCGGACAGGACTTTGAATTCGGCTGGCGCGGCGGTCGCGAGCAAGAAGCTGTTCGGTTCCAAATCGTTACGAGCGGTTCCAGTTATTTTCGAAAAGCTCGGACCACCGGCGTTAAATCAGCATCGCCTTTTTTCGTCTGACAAAGAGTGCCGCATCCACCTGTTCCAGTCGGAGTATTTTTCGCACGCTTGCACCGGAGCTACCCGTCGGAATAGGCTCGATCATGGATTTACCTTGCAGAAAAGAACGGTAACCAGCAACGGAGGGGACGCCATGAGAGGTACCTATGACGCCGTCTATACCCGCTGGCTGAAGAATCCTGAGAATTTCTGGGCGGAAGCGGCTGAAGCGGTTCATTGGCATAAAAAGTGGGACCGGGTGCTCGATGACTCGCGGCCGCCGTTCTATCGATGGTTCCCGGGCGGATTGCTCAATAGCTGCTACAACGCGCTCGATCGCCACGTCGAAAGTGGACGAGCGGATCAGCCGGCGCTGACTTACGATAGTCCTGTCACTGGAACGGTTCGGACGTTCACCTATCGCGAGTTGCTCGATGAAGTAGCAAGATTTGCCGGCGTGCTTGTCAGGCAAGAAGTTCAGAAAGGCGATCGGGTCATCGTCTACATGCCCATGGTGCCGGAGGCGATCGTCGCGATGCTGGCATGCGCCCGCATCGGCGCGATTCATTCCGTGGTTTTCGGGGGTTTTGCCGCCCATGAGCTCGCCAATCGCATCACCGATGCGCGACCGAAGGTGATCGTATCGGCGACCTGCGGCATCGAAGCCGGCCGTATCATTCCTTACAAACCGCTGCTCGACAAGGCGATCGAACTTGCGGCGGCTAAGCCGAAGTGCTGCATTATCGTCCAACGTCCGGAGGAAAAGGTGGCCATCATCGGCGGTCGTGACCTCGATTGGTCGGAAGAGTTGGCAGGCGCAAAACCCGTCGGCTGCGTTCCAGTCGAGGCTACCGATCCGCTTTACATCCTTTACACCTCAGGCACCACGGGCATGCCCAAAGGAATCGTCCGTGACAATGGCGGCCATCTTGTCGCGCTCAAATGGAGCATGCAGCACATCTATGGCGTGGAGCCGGGCGAAGTGTATTGGGCGGCATCGGATGTGGGCTGGGTCGTTGGCCACTCGTACATAGTGTACGCGCCGCTGTTCAATGGCAATACCACGGTGCTCTACGAAGGCAAGCCGGTCGGCACTCCCGATGCAGGTGCGTTCTGGCGCGTCGTCTCACAGCACGGCGTAAAGGTCTTGTTCACGGCGCCGACGGCGTTTCGCGCGATCAAGCGCGAAGATCCCAACGGCGAATTCATACGCAAGTACGACCTGAGCGGCTTCCGCACGCTTTTTCTCGCCGGCGAGCGCTGCGATCCGGACACGCTCCTGTGGGCGCAAAAGCAGCTTGGAGTACCGGTGATCGATCACTGGTGGCAGACTGAGACGGGCTGGCCGATCGGAGCGAATTGTGTCGGGTTGGGGATGCTTCCAGTGAAGCCGGGTTCGTGCACAAAACCGGTGCCCGGTTACGATGTCCACGTTTTGGGAGACGACGGGAAGGATTTACCGCCGGGTCAGATCGGCAGTATCGTCGTCAAGCTGCCGTTGCCCCCGGGTTGTCTTCCGACGCTGTGGAACAACGATGAAGGCTACCGCAAGGCCTACGTCGCCAGGTTTCCCGGCTATTACCTGACTGCCGATGCGGGGTACAAAGATGAGGACGGCTATCTTTGGGTGATGACCCGCACCGATGACATCATTAACGTCGCCGGTCATCGGCTCTCTACCGGCGCCCTGGAAGAGGTGCTGGCGTCTCATCCGGATGTCGCCGAGTGCGCGGTCTTGGGAGTCGCCGACGCGATCAAAGGGGAAATTCCGCTGGGCTTGATCGTGCTCAAGGCGGGCGTGCGACGTTCACACGACGAGATCGTGAGCGAGGTGGTCCAGATGGTGCGGGAAAGGATCGGCGCCGTGGCTTCTTTCAGGCTCGCGACGGTCGTCAAGCGGCTGCCGAAGACGCGCTCGGGCAAGATCCTGCGCGGTACTATCAAAAGGATTGCCGACGGGGTCGATTATCAAACTCCGCCCACTATCGACGATCCACTGATCCTCGATGAAATCACCGGCGATTTGTCCACGTTGGGCTATCCTGCCGCGGCAACCGGCTCGGCCTGATCACCTCGTCTGCGTGAAGTTTCATCAAGAGGGATTGCGCGCGTCTCACAAGTCAGTCCTCCGTTCTTGACTAAGCTTCATCCAATTCCGTACCGCCACGGGAAAAGTTTTCACGCCTGTCGGTGGTGATTTCCGCGTCGATCTGGCATAGCTATCAAGATCCGCTGCTTTCGACATGCCTCTCTCCCGTAACATAGTGCTGCTCCTCTGCGCGGGCGTCGTAACGATAACATCAATCGGCATGAATTCGTTCAGCCTGTTTCTGAGACCCATTGAGGCGGAATTCGGCTGGTCCCGGACCACCGCCACGGTGCCGTACATGTTCGGCATGCTCGGCTGGGGAGTCGGCGGCGTTTTCTTTGGCAAACTGGCCGACGACGTGGGAGCCCGCCGGGTTATTCTCGCAGGGGTTCTTCTCATGGCGGCAGGTTTTTTCGGCATGGGCCTTTCGCAAAACTTGTGGCAGCTGTCGCTGTCGTACGGCATCATGGTCGGCTTGGCGAAGGGAGCAGCCGGACTCGTTATCATCTCGCTGCTTGTGGCCAAGCACTATCAGGCCAATCGCCGAGGGCTCGCCGTGAGCGTCATACAGACGGCCTCACCGCTAAGCCCGGT
>DATACQ010000848.1:0-3342 GCA_036258955.1 Binatia bacterium | reverse complement strand
CTCGCTCAAGCGGCGCGGGCCGGGAAGTGGATCGTAGACGGCGCGCTCCCACGAGAGGCCGCCGAGAAAAAACTCAAGCCCGCAGAACTCAAGAAAACGGCCGCAAGCCAGAGCGCCGACCACGTCGCCTCCGCCGCCCACACCGATCACCAGCGCACGCGACGAGGCGCGGATCATGTCTTCTAAGGATATTATGGATGCCATTGCTATAGCTCCGCACTTTCAAAAAGCACGAGAAAGCTACGAACGGTCAGAGAAACTATCTGTTCACCTTGTGAAGCTACGTATGTCCGCCGCCCTTCTCACGGTGCTGGCCCAGTGGCGCCAGATGAACAGGCTTGCTCGTCGGACGCAGCCTCATGAATAGTCCGGAATAGATGTGTTACTTAGGAATGTAAGTGTCCTGGCCAGGAACCGGATGCGCGATTGCCTCCTCGATCGATCTCACCCCATGCCATTCCTCAGCCGGCCGCACCCGCCCATCGCTGCCGACTTGATCGACGCCCCAATAAATTTCCAATGAGTGGTTGTCCGGATCGCGAAACTCTACGGCGATCTGGCAACCCGCGCGCCGGCGCCCTTCAAAATCAATTATTGCGCCGTGCGCTCGCAATCGGTCTCGGGCGCGCAGCACTTCGGATAACGTCGGCACCTCGAATGCGAGATGGTGTAGTTCTCTATGTTGGGCTTGTCCATCACCCTGGCCCACCAGAGCGAGGCAGTGATGGTCAGAGTTACAGCGTAGGAACACCATGCCACCGGGCATCATATCCTCGGCATAGACGTCCGACACCTTGAAGCCAAGCACCTGGGTATAAAAAAACGTGGCGCGCTCAAGGTCGGTGACTTGCAAGACAACATGGCCGACTTTGGCAATATGAAAGCCCATTCCCTTCGGAGGAGTCATGCCTTTCAATCGTTCAATGTTTACCGCCATGTTTTCTCCGGTCTAGTAGGGCTGCTGAAAAGACCCATATGCACGATCATCCTGAGCCTCATCGAAGGGTGCGCCTCATCGCCTCGCTGCCAACGTATTGTGTAGGGGACGGTCGCGACCGTCCCGGCGAAGAATTCCTCGTGCGTCTAGGGAGTCTACTATCATGTCCCAGAACCTCTAACACGTCGGCGACTCGTTTTAGTCGTTCCCGCGGGAGCGGGAATGTTGTAGGGGCGGGTTTGAAACCCGCCCTTACGCTGGATTCCGGATCGCCCTAGCTCTCGCCAGCTTGCCCGGATTGACTCGGACCTGTGTCAACGAACTTACGCAACAGCACACTAGCCCGCTTATTCAGTCCAAGTAAACTCGCGACATAGTGTTCAGTGCGAGGAGTAAGCCTCGTAGAGAGCGGACACATGAGTAGAACGTTACGCCGGCTCGATAGCTACTTGGTAGTTTGTACATTTCAACTCGTTAATTGCGGCGTTCAAGTAGATCGCTGTCCTCATCAAGCCACAAATCTATTGGCCGCGACCGGAGAGGCTTGCTCATCGGGCTTCGCAAGGTGAATAATTCGGGCTAGATTCTCTGACCCTGTGCTTGTGGAGGTTCGTTTCCAACAGGCTCACATGCTTTGAACAGCTTAAGCCCTTTGAGCCCAAGCATACACGCTTACTTCTCTGAGCTGTGTTGATCCCGTCCCCGAATACGTCCTGGATCTTCAGATAAGCGGGCCAGTTATCGACTTGGCGGACGGCATCAATTTCTGCGACCTAAGAAACTCGATGACGAATTCATCAAAGCCTGCCGGGTCTTCGATGTTGCACGCGTGGCCCGTGTTGGGCAGCACCTTGTGCACAGCGCCCGGAATGAGGGATGCTGTTTTTCTGCCGCCAGCCAGTGAGTTGTCGTGCTCTCCATTAATCACCAGCGTCGGAACTTTCATGGTGGCGAGCCGCGGCGTCATATCGGTGCCGCCACGAGCACGGAAGATCTGCGCAATGGATTCCCCCGAAAGCCATGGATCGCGCTCCACGAACGTGTTGAGCAGATATTTTCCCAATTTGTTTTCCGGAAATCCCGGTGCAACCAGCTCTGTCAGGTGCTGGATGTGATACTTTTCTATGCCGATCGTGGTATAGCCGCGAATTCGCTCCTCGATGGAGCCGCCTGGTCCGCTGCTGCCGCCAACAAGAATCAATGCTTTGAACAGTTGCGGATGGTCCAGTCCCAGCAGCAACGCCATACCTGAGCCCACGCTGACGCCGCCGAGAATTGCTTCTTTCACCTCCAGGTCGCGACAAACGCCAAGAACGTCGCTTGCCATATCGCTGAGGCTAAAAGGAGTTTCCGGCTTGTCTGAGCGACCGTAACCGCGAATATCGACGGCAATGACTTTGAAGTAAGTTGAGAAATGGGCGATCTGGTACATCCACAAATTGTGATCGAACGGATTGGCATGGATCAGAATGAAGGGCAGGCCTTCGCCTGATACCTCGTAGTAAATCTTCACCCCATTAGCGGTGCTGTACATAGGTGGAAAACCGCCGTTCAAAGCGTTCAAAGGTTCAAGCGGCTTAAGCAGTCGGAAAGAACTTCTGACGTTTTGAACTACTTGAACTACTTAAACGATTTGAACGGATGTCAACTCGCCTTCCGCGGCCTTTCCTGTTTCAGGCTTTCTTTCACTTCGTTCAAAGTCATCACGTCGGCATACTTGTGATGCAGATCAAAAAGATTGACCTTGTGCGAAAGCATGCTTCTGTCGAAAACGGTCTCTTCGACGATAGAAATGTGATAACCCAGCGAATAGGCGTCTACGCAACTCGCGCGCACGCAACCGCTGGTGCTTTCGCCGCAGACGATTAAGCTGTCAATGCCCAATTGCGTCAGATGGGCCACGAGCGGCGTCCCGAAAAATCCACTGGCGCGCTCTTTGAAGATGACTACGTCGCCCGCCTCAGGTTGGAACTCCTCCTTGATCTCAAAAGCCTGCGGGTCGATCTTCACCTGCTGGCGATTAGTCGCATGAACCACCCCGGGTTTTGCTTCTTTGCGGGTTTCGGTAGTCGTGTAAAAAATTGGCAGCTTAAGGGTTCGCGCCAAGGCGAACAGCTCTTGGGTCGGCTTGATGGCATTGTACGCATTGATCCCACAGGAGCTTTTGTAGGTGTCCACCAGCTCATGGGGTTCTTTGGGACCGCCTTCATAGGCGAGGTTATAGAGGTCGATCGCGAGCAGAGCCGGTCGTTGACCGATGTAAGTTTCGCGCCGATATGGCGTATAAACCTTGAGAATCTCCGGAGTCATAATGTCTTTCCAACAGTGGTCCTCGAAATCGACAGGCATGATGATGATCTCCTTTGGCTTGGGTTGTTGTAGTTGATGAGCGCAGTGCGTCGCGC
>DATACQ010000847.1:0-3132 GCA_036258955.1 Binatia bacterium | reverse complement strand
AATCCGGCTTGTCTCCACCTTGGCGGTACTGAGAATATTTCTCAAAAGTTTCAAACGCGACAAAAAAACTCACAGCGATCTTTGCGTCGTTAGGCCATTTTATAGCTTGTGGTTTCATGATCCACTCCAATCGGTCCGTTTTCTCGTGCCCCTGCTCGCACCAATAGAAAAACGAAGACAAAGAATAATCTGAGGATTCGATGCGGATACTACCAAGCACAAATTGAAAGCGTCAAGCTAATCGGGAGGGATAGGGTTCAAGCCTTACGGTTCAATGTCAAGATAAAGACTCGGAACGGGTCCTATCTTATTTCCATTAACTTTAAACCTTGGACTCTTGAACTTTTGAACAGCCGTGAGCTTCGCTTACGGCTCGGGGCACTTGCCCGTGTTCAGATGGGCTTCGAAATCTCGGGGGAAAAGTTTGAGAGCGCTTTCAATAGGCGGGCCAGGCATGGCAATTAGGTTACAAAACCCTTTTCCTTTGTTGAAGGCGAGTACTTTGCCGCACTGGTCGAGCGCAGCTTGTCCGCCCTGCCCCTGCTGCGCTTTTTTCAACAGCATCATGAGCGTGTTGGTCTCCATGCGGCAAGCCGGGCACTGGCCGCACGATTCCTTAGCGAAGAACTCCGAGATCCTCACGACCTCTTCAACAATACACTCGTCCTCGGCAACCAAGCTGACGACGCCACAGCCGAGGGCTGAACCGGCTTCGCGCATGGAATCGTGGTCAAGCGGGGTGTCGAGTTTGTCCGGTGGTAGAAAGGCCGAGGACGGCGCGGCAGGCATAACGGCCTTTATTTTTTTCCCGTCTTTCATACCGCCGCCGCAGGTTTCGATCAAATAACGGAGCGGCGTGCCGAACGGCAGCTCATACACTCCCGGCCGGTTCACATCCTCATTGAGAGAAAAAATCATCGTACCCGGACTCTGCGGTGTGCCGAAGCTTCGGTACCACTGCGCGCCTTTAAGAATGATGGGCGCGACGTTAGCCAGGGTTTCGACGTTGTTTACCGATGTCGGTTTGCCGAAAAGGCCAACGGTCACAGGGAACGGCGGCTTCTGGCGAGGCCACGCCTTTTTCCCTTCGATGACTTCCAAAACCGCGGTGTCCTCGCCGGCGACATAGTTATGCGGCGCGGGAACCCATTCGATGTCGAGGCTAAAGTTCGAGCCGAAAATATTGCTGCCCCAATATCCTTGCTGTTTCGCTTCCGTCAAGGCTTCTTCCATGCTCTTGGTGGCAACATCGTAATTGGCATTGATGTAAAGGTAGGCTTTCGAAGCGCCCATGGCGAATGAGCCGAGCACGACCCCTTCTATAATGAGATGGGGCAGATTCTCCATAAGCACGCGGTCTTTCTTGCTGCCCGGTTCGTCCTCGCCGCCGTTCAGCACGAGATAATGGGGTTGCTCAGGTGCGTCCCGCGTCAACTGCCATTTCTTGCCAGTCGGAAAACCAGCACCCCCGCGACCGCGCAGGCCCGCTTCAGAAATGACTCTGATGATGTCGTCAGGAGTCCCATTGACGGCCTTGGCCAAAGCCTCATAACCGCCGCGGGTGCGGTACTGGGCCAGGCTTTCTCGTCCTTCGGCAACGCCGCTAGGGAAAAGAATGCCGTTCATAACTTACATAATTCCCGTATCGAGAAGCTGATAGATGAGTTCCTTTAACGAGGAGTCGATGGTATCAAGCCGCTGCACGTGGGGGCCACCCGCAAGGTGATCAGTAATCTCGTCGAGATCGGCGACTTGTACTTTGGCGTACCAATTTTTCTCAGGGTAAAGCACGACGTTCGGGCCGTCCTGACAGGCGCCAAAACACATATAGGGCTTGACCTCGACGTCATCGAGGCCTTTGGCGGCGACTCGCTTCTCCAATTCGGCCATCACCGTTTCCGAGCCGCGTGACTTGCAGTCTATGTTCTGGCAAACTAGGCAGATCCGTTTCACCAATCTCTCCTGAGATGTAATTATCCGCGTCCCAACGCAGATGCAACAGTCAAACAGCCGGAGCAGCGTAGGTCAGCTTGTCCCCGGAGTCGGCTCGACACGATCCGTTTGAGAGGCGTATCTAGTGTTAATTGAGCTGGACTTGCTGCACCCACTCTTTGCCTTTGATTAAGTCGTTCAAGACCTCTTCATCTTCCGCAGTCGGCAAAACATCCCTGACATGCTTTGCGTAATCGCTTGGCGACAACAGCTCGCCGGTGACACTGTAGGTTTTGCCCACGTATTCACCGATCGAGCGATTAAACTTGAGATCCGGCGCGTAAAGCTTGGGCTCGCCGGGAGGCAGCAACTGATTCAGTTGATCAATCAGCTTGGCGGATTCATTCATGTAATGGGCGCGCGAAAGATCGTTCAGCTTGTCTTTTTCAGCGGCGACGCCCGCCTCATGTTCGTCGTAGCGCCCTTTCAGACCCCAGGTGTAGGCCCAATGCGCCGAAGAGGAGTGATCCGTCCCAAACAGATCGTAAGCCGTAGAAAGCCACTTGTTGAAATACTTCTGAATGATGGAAACCGGGATCTTGCCGGCGCGCAGAATTCGCGTTAGGCCGGTGTGTCCGGTGAACATATGGAAGTGCTCTTCTTTGAGCATCGCCGTAACGCTCTGGGCTAGAGGCGCAAAGGCGGAATGGCTCAACATCGTCAGCTGGTACTTGCCGTCGCGATCCACGAACTCCGTGTAAGTGAAAAAATCGAGCCAGTTGTTCACAGGAGCGTTAAACGAACCCAAAAGGCGGTCACCTCTGAAGGCGCGCCTTTCCAAAAGCTTACGAGCTTCGAGCTTGCCCGAATCGCCGAAGTAGTTGACCAGCAAGTAACACATCTGCCAGCCGTGGCGCATCTCTTCGCTGTTGACCCGGATGAGCGCTTTGCGGTCGTAGTCGGTGGGTGCCGTGTCAAGCAGGTTCTTCTGCTGCTCCACCGACGCAAATTCCGTGTCGCCCTGGTATATGATGAGATTCAACAAAGCGTCGCGGATGGACTGATTGGGTATTTGGCCAAGCCTCTGCCATTTTTGCTGCCCTCGATAATCGCCGAACTCGATTTCCGAGCTGTGCAGTTCGCCCAGCTTGGTTTCGAAGGTCTGGCCTTGGAGCAAGGCCTGATCATACCCTATGTCTT
>DATACQ010000846.1:0-2951 GCA_036258955.1 Binatia bacterium | reverse complement strand
ACATGCCTGGGGCGGCGGCTCATGTTACGCGCCAACGCGGAGCGCGCCCCTGACAAACGCCCGGTCGGTTCAAGCAAAATGATTAGATCGACAACCGCACCGGCTCCCGTGTCAAACCCGGCGATTATCGAGCTCGTCGATGCCATCGAAGAAGGAGTGCCGCCACAAATTAAGGAGAAGAAGTAAGACCAGCAAGTTATGGAACTCGCAAAGGCCTATTCTCACCAAGACGTTGAGGCCAAGTGGTATAGATATTGGCTGGAAATCGGCGCTTTCGAACCGGGATTCGGCACGGCGCCTTCTTATTCGATTGTCATTCCGCCGCCCAACGTCACGGGCTCGCTCCATATGGGGCATGCGCTTAATAACACTCTCCAGGATATCCTCGCTCGCTTTAAAAGAATGGATGGCTTTCGCGTTCTTTGGGTCCCCGGAACTGACCACGCCGGCATCGCCACGCAGAACGTCGTGGAGCGCCAGCTTGCGGAGCGCGGCGTCACCCGCGCCCAGTTGGGCAGGGAAAAATTCATCGAACGCGTTTGGCAATGGAAGGCCGAGGCGGGCAACACGATCTTGCACCAGTTGAAAGCGCTTGGCGTATCCTGCGACTGGCGGCACGAGCGCTTTACCATGGATGAAGGGCTCTCGCGCGCTGTGCGCGAGGCTTTTGTGCAGCTATGGGAACAGAGACTCTTGTACCGCGCCGAGCGCCTCATCAACTGGTGCCCGCGATGTAAGACCGCTCTCGCCGATATCGAAGTGGTGCACGAGGAGCACGATGGCCATCTCTGGCACATACGGTATCCAGTGGCGGACGATTCCGGGCAGTCGTTGATCGTAGCCACCACGCGCCCTGAGACGATGTTGGGCGATACCGCAGTGGCGGTGCATCCGGAAGACCGCCGGTACGAGGCGGTCCACGGCAAAAAAATTCGTTTGCCCATTACAGGCCGCCTGGTGCCGCTGATCACCGATGCTTACGTCGATAAAGAGTTTGGCACCGGCGCGCTTAAGATCACCCCAGGCCACGATTTTGCCGACTATGAAATCGGCGAGCGCCATAAACTCGAGAAGATCGGTATTTTTGACGCGGACGCGCGGATCGATGATGCCGGCTTTTTAGCGCGCGGCGAGAATGGCGCGTGGCTGGAGCGCTATCGCGGCAAAGACCGCGCCGAAGCGCGCAAGCTCGTGGTTGCTGAACTGCAGGATAAGGGCTTTCTCGAAAGAGTCGAAGGGCATCGCCATGCGATCGGACACTGTTACCGCTGTCACACGGTCATTGAACCGTATCTGACCCCGCAGTGGTTCGTTGACATCAGGCCTTTGGCGGCGCCCGCGATCGACGCTGTCCGCAAGGGCAGCATCCGTATCGTTCCTGAAGGCTGGAGCAACTCCTATTTTGCATGGATGGAAAACATCAAAGATTGGTGCATCTCGCGGCAGATCTGGTGGGGTCATCAGATTCCTGCGTGGTATTGCAAACGGTGCGAGAGTGGCTATCTCCTGACCACCGGCAGCGGCGATTACCTGCTGTCTAAAGAAGCACAACCGATCGTGGCGCGGACAAAACCCGATTACTGCCCGCGTTGCGGTGGCACGGAGCTGATCCAAGATCCTGACGTGCTCGATACCTGGTTTTCTTCCGGCCTCTGGCCTTTCTCGACACTAGGTTGGCCGGAACGTACGGAGGATCTCAAGAGCTTCTATCCGACCTCGGCGCTGGTTACGGGCTTCGATATTCTCTTTTTCTGGGTCGCGCGCATGATCATGATGGGCCTCCGATTCATGGGCGACGTACCATTTCGCGACGTTTACATTCACGCACTCGTGCGCGACGAACAGGGGCAGAAGATGTCTAAGTCCAAGGGCAATGTCATCGACCCCTTGGACGTTATGAACGAGTATGGCACCGACGCGTTTCGTTTTACGCTGGCGGCCATGGCGGCTATGGGGCGCGATATCAAGCTCGCCCACGAGCGCATCGGCGGTTATCAAAACTTCGTTAACAAGCTCTGGAATGCGGCGCGGTTTGTATTGATGCATGCGCCGCGTGGCGCAGCGGGTTTGGCCGGGCGGCCGCCGGCGCTCGGCTCGGTGAAGTTGAGCTTTCCTGAGCGCTGGATTCGCTCTCGTCTCGCTGTGAGCATCGAGGAAGCGCGCGCGGCCATTGAGGCTTATCGGTTTAATGATTTTGCCAACATCCTTTACCAATTCACCTGGCATGAGTTCTGTGACTGGTACATCGAGATGAGCAAGCCATCATTGAACGGGGAGGGGAAGCTTGAATCCGAGCGCAGCCAGCAGTTGCTGGTGGAGCTGCTTCAACACATTCTGCTTCTGCTCCATCCCATCATGCCCTTCGTAACCGAGGAGATCTGGCAAGCATTGGAACCGGGCCGCAAGACGATCATGGTCGAAAGTTATCCCCGTGCTGTTGAGTCGTGGCGTGATCCGGCGGCCGAAAGCGAAATGGAATTTCTCATGGGCGCGATCCGCGCCGTAAGAAACTTGCGCACGGAGATCAACTGCCCGCCGGGCAAAGAAGTCAAAGTGATCTTCCACGGCAGCGCCGCAGACCTTCGGTTGCTGGAAGAGCACGCGCTCTATTTGCGCTTGCTCGCGCGCGTGGGCGCTGTGGAATACTTGCGGGACGGAGATCGTCCGAAGGGGGCGGCAGCGGCGATTGTGGGAAGTACCGAGATTTATTTGCCGCTTGACGACGCACTCAATTTGGACGAAGAACTCGCGCGTCTCGCAAAGGAAGCGGCCAAAGTTACCGATGAGTTGGCGCGGGTTCGGAAGAAGCTCGGCAACGGCGATTTTTTGAAAAAAGCAAAGCAAGAAATCGTAGAGAAGGAGCGGGATAAGGCCCAGCAATACGAAGACAAGCTGCGCGCGCTGAACTCGAGCATCGCGCGCATCGAAGAACTCAAAGCAGGGAGGCATTG
>DATACQ010000845.1:0-2675 GCA_036258955.1 Binatia bacterium | reverse complement strand
CGCATCGGCTGCAGTAAAAGCGCCAGGCTTGAGTGAACACGCTACATGAAGCGTACTAGCCGGACCTCTCTCGGTTTCATCCTAGCTCTGTTTTTGGCGCTTGTGAGCCTGGCGCGCCCTGCCACGGCCACATTTCAATGGGGTATTCCGGACTGGATACCGCCGCCGGCGGAACCTCCCAATAATAGAATCACGCCGGCGAAAGTGGAACTTGGCCGGCACCTATTTTACGACAAACGCCTCTCCGCTAACCAGAAGATGGCCTGCGCAACCTGCCATGAGCAAGCGCGCGCCTTCAGTGACGGCAAGCGCAACCCGGTCGGAATCACGGGCCAGGTAAGCAAACGTAATACGATGGCTTTGACCAACGTCGCTTACTATCCAACCCTCACTTGGGGCAATCCGCAAATAGAATCCCTGGAAGACCAGGCAATGATTCCCCTGTTCGGCGAACATCCCGTGGAAATGGGCATGGCCGGGAAAGAGGCGCTCTTGCTGACGCGGCTCCAAAGCGAACCTGTTTATCAGCAGCTGTTCGTCAAAGCCTTTCCGGAACAAGCGGCCAAGAATTCCCAAGCGGATTTGTTTTCGTTGTCCACGATCACCAAGGCTGTTGCCTCTTTCCAGCGCACCCTGCTGTCTTTCAATTCTCCGTACGATCGCTACAGGTACGGCGAACAGAAGAGCGCCATCAGCCCGGCGGCACAGCGCGGCGAAGCGCTTTTTCTGAGCGGCAGGATGGACTGCTATAAGTGCCACGGCAGCGTCTACTTTACCGATAACGTAAGACATGCGCGCATCGGCGCACCGGAACAGGCATTTCATAACACGGGTCTCTATAACGAGGACGGCAAAGGGAGCTATCCGGCGGGCCACGCGGGCGTTGCAGAAATCACCGGCCGGGATGACGATATGGGCAAGTTCCGCACGCCCAGTTTGCGAAATGTCGCGCTCACCGCGCCTTACATGCACGACGGCTCCATCACCACTTTGGAAGAAGTGATCCACACGCACTACGCCAAAAAGGGTCGCGCGGTTCATGCGGGTAAGCGGGCCAATCCGCTGCGCAGCCGGTTGCTGGATGGTTTCGAAGCCAGCGACCGGGAAGTACGAGACCTGGTGGAATTTCTCAAGAGCCTTACAGACGAGACCTTCGTCACGAATCCGAAGTTTTCAGATCCTTGGCGACAATGAAGCAGAATGGTTGACTGGATCACTTAGCGGGGGCGTTTATTGCCATCGGACGATACTCGCACGGTATCATGTTGCAACCGGTTCGGGCTCAACCGCGAGTTGTCCACCGAGCACCTCCGGGCTAGAATTTGAGAATCGTGATAACTGACTCGAAAGTTAAATGACCGAACGTATTGTCCGGCTCGCGCCGGGGAAGAAGACCGCGCTTTTCGCGGTTGCGCTCGTCTTCCTGCTGTTGCCTGCCGCTGCTGTCAAGTTCTTGCGTTCTGGCACTTCGTCGGAAACCGCGCTGGGAGCGGCGCGGTCGTATCTCAAAGCTTTGCACACCCGAGACTACCGGGAAGCGTACAATCTCATCTCAGCGGCAGATCGGCTCATGCTGGATCAACCAAGCTATCTGCAGGGGCAAATTGAGCGCCGCGGATTCGCCATGGAGTTGGCGAGACAACTCGCTGCGGATATGGAAATTCGGGTGATCGAAATAGAGACTCAAAAGGACCGGGCGCGATTGACGGTTGAGTATAAAGTTCCGGCGGACGATGAGCTTTCGTCTCTGCTTTACAGCTGGGATGAGGCCAAGCTCAACGCGCTTTCTCGAGCCGAGCAGCAGCGCATCATCAACCTGCTGGACTCGATGCGAAAAAGTCGCGACCTGATCACCACCGGGGGCCGCGAAACGCTCAATCTGGTCAGAGAGGGTCGCGATTGGAAAATTTTCTTGAACTGGGCGGCAGCAGTTAAAGTGTCTTTTGCCGCCTCGGTCCCGCGGGACAATGCCATCCAAGTGGAGGTGCTCAGGCGCACCGTCTTTGCCAGCCCAGACGAACCTTTTCAAACCGGCTTGAAATTGAGGAACCCCGGGCAGCATCCGTTCATCGCGCGCATTACGCATCGAGTCGAACCGACGGAATTTTCGGATCGCCTCGCGATGATCGCCTGTGGTTTTCTCAGACCGTTAACGCTCAACCCCGGCGAAGAGCGGGAAGTCTCCAGCGCTTATCTGCTTGATTCCGGTTTTCCCAAAAACACGCCGCTTGCCATCACTTTTGAGTTCAGTCTCTCGGAAAGCGCGCCAAGCGCTAACACCCGGGAGAAGCAGCGCAGCAGCGATACGTTGTAACCCATTCACCGCGCAAAAGTTTGTAACCCGCAGTATTCATAATTGAGAGAAACTTGCGACAGTGTGTTCAGTCCGAGGGAGCAAGCCTACAAGAGAGCGGACACGGAGTACATAGCTGCGCCGACTTGTTCATCTTGGCCCAATTTGCGTTTCGCTCGATGGCTGCCGTAGTAGGAGTTTTGCCGTCCGCCTCAAGGTACAACTCTATTGGCCGCGATCGGAGAGACTTTCTATGATACCTGTCAAGTCCTTTTGTTAATTTTTATGCCGCCTGGCGCATGCGCTGTCGTGCAATGTTGGCCAGGTGATAGTTTTCATCGTAAGGTTTATGGTCTTTCCACATCACAAAGATAATCTTAAG
>DATACQ010000844.1:0-2625 GCA_036258955.1 Binatia bacterium | reverse complement strand
GGTATGCAGTCTTCCAGGAGCTGCAATCGTCGATCGCGCAACGCCTCGGGAATATCGGCGCTCCGCGCCACAGGCGCTCCAAGCGCCTGAAGGATGCGGCTCAGCCCCGCGGGCGACGAGTGCACCAATTTCCCGGCCTGGTCGTAGTATTCCGGCTGGACATTGTAGAGTCTTGCGAGCCGGCGCAGTTGTCTGTCAACGGATGAATCCATGTGAAGTTCTCAGTATGATTCGCGACGGGTAATCGGAGTGAGACGAGACGTGCGCAGGCGCACCCTACAAATTGTTGTTCTGTTGCGCATGATAAAGGGATTGCGCCGTACTTCACGCCATCGCGCTCTGCGCCATGCGCTGGGGCGCTTTGCTCTTTGCGCCCTCATGGAGCGGCTTGCATGATTTCTCGAATGCCCTGGAGAGGCACATCCACCCAATCGGGCCGGTTGTTGAGCTCATAACTAAGCTCATAGATGGCCTTTTCAAGCACGAACAGATCGAGCAGAACCTTCATCTCTTCGCGCGTTTTCGGCAAGAATCCGGCCTGAGCCGCAGTCGCGAGATAGCATTTTAGAAACGACACCGACACCCACGTCTGCCAATAGTGACCCCACTTCTCCAGAGCCGGCCGGTCCTCTGGCCGAAACCGGTCGCTTCTCAGCGCGAAACTCGCGGCGTAACTGAAAGAACGCAGCAGGCCGGCAACGTCTTTCAAAGGCGAGCGCTTCAGCCGCCGTTCAGTGATGGGCCGCGCCGGTTCCCCTTCGAAATCGATGATGACGAAGTCCTTGCCTGTATAAAGCACCTGGCCCAAATGATAGTCGCCATGGACCCGAACGCGCATTGCGGTGACTTTTCTGTCCAATACGGCGCGAAACCGGCCCAGGAGCCGCTGCTCCATCCCCAGAAGCTCCGCCGCGTCGCGCCGCGCGCTCTCGGGCAGTTCGCCCAGCCTGTCGCGCAGCAGCGCTAGGGCTTTGCTGGCCAGGGTACGCATGCTTTGGTAAAGCGAGTGGCGATAGTGAACTGTGTAAGATTCCGGGGCAAAGTCCGGATCGCTGCTCTCTGAAGCGAGGGCGGCGTGTAGCTCCGCTGTTCTCTGGCCGAGCAGAACCGCGGACGGCAGATACGCGCCGATAATCTCCTGGGCAAGAAGCGGTATGTCATGATCCACCAAGTCTAGAAGGTGTTTGTCCTGCGGCGGCAGCTCCGCATCCTCGCCCCTTCGCGCCTGCGCATTTTCGAGGTACTGCTTCAACTGATCGAGAGTGTAGCTCCACGCATCCCCTTCATTGGCCACCCAACCCTGAAGAATCCCGATGATCACTGTAGCGCGCTTGCCGCGCCTGAGCTCCATATGCCCGGCCACCGGTGGTACGTGACGAAAGGAAGTCCGCTCGGTCAGAAAACGGCCGATCTCGAGATCGGGATTGATGCCCGCCTCGAGACGGCGAAAGAGCTTAAGCACCAGGCGATCGCCGTACCTTATAGAAGTATTGCTATGGTCCCGCGTGAGGGCCGCCGACTGCAAAGACAAATCTTCACCTACGGTTCGGCGGAAAGCGCGCGAAGGCACCGCGGCGATCTCCGCAGACTTTCCTTTGAACAGCCGCCGGCGCGCAATGGCATCGAGGATGCCGCGCGCGAATCCTTCATCGCCGGAGGGATCGTAGAGCACGCCCTCGCTCTGCTCGCCTTCTCGGTCAACCAGCAAGTTGGCGATAAGGGCGTGGGGTTGCACGCGGCGCAGCTCCTGGCTTTGTTCCTGCGCGGCGTACCCCAGCGGCAGTAAGTAAGTTTCGGGGCCTCCTTCTATATACTGCACCTCGATGGTTGCGAGGTAAACCGCGGACGCATCGTGTTTGAATGGAACTGTTTCGAGAATTGTCGCGCTCCTCATGCGCCGCGCTTTGCCGCCGAACCAACGACAGGCTTTCAGATATCCCGGCAACGCTCGCTCCAGAGCGCCCTTCGCCCGGCTGTCGAAGACTGCATCCCAAGCGCCGCTGACCGTGAGGGCCGGTAACGCCGTTTCCACGGCAGGACGGGTCTCGGTTTTGCGAGAAGGCTCCAACTTGAACCAGTAAAATCCGTGCGGGCCCACTGTTAGGAAGTACGGCAATTCGCCGATCGGCGGAAACTCGGTCTGGCCAAATAACTCCAGGGGCACCATCCCTTTGAACGCAGACAAATCGAGCTCGGCATATTGGACGAAACGCGATAGATTGGCGACTACCAGAATCCGCTCATCTTCAAAACTGCGGGTAAACACCAGCATCTTGCGGTTCTGAGGGTAGAAAAACTCCGTTTCGCCTTTGCCGAAGGACTGATAGCGCTTGCGCAGCGCAATCAGGCGCTTCATCCACCAGAGAAAAGAGTGGAGGTTTTGCTGCTGCGCATCGACGTTATAAGTCTCATAGTGATGCTCCGGATCAATGATGACGGGGAGGTATAGCCGCTGCGGGTTGGCTCGCGAAAAACCGGCGTTGCGGTCTGCGCTCCACTGCATGGGCGTGCGCACGCCATTGCGGTCACCTAGATAATAGTTGTCGCCCATCGCGATCTCGTCGCCGTAATAGAGCACCGGGGTGCCCGGAAGTGAGAAGAGCAGGCTTTTTAGCAGCTCCATCT
>DATACQ010000843.1:0-4846 GCA_036258955.1 Binatia bacterium | reverse complement strand
CGTAAACGTCATTTGGGGCGAGCAGGTGTGATCCCCGCTTTGGCGAGGAGGCGCGAGCCGGAAGCTAGCAGATCAGAAAAGACTTGCATGCGCGCCTGCGCGGGCAAGACTTTAATGCTCACCCTTGCATTCCTATTGTTTTACAGCAGCGCTTTTGCAGCCGAATCGCCGAATTGGAAGGAAGAATGGCAGCGGGTTATCGAAGGCGCAAAAAAGGAAGGCCAGCTTTCGCTCTATGGCGGCCTGGAGATTACCCATCCTGACATCATCGCGGCGTTTACCAAAGAATTCCCGTTCATCAAAATCACGTCGGCGAGCGGGCGCGCGGCGGATATGGTCACGCGGATTGTCGCGGAAAGACGGGCGGATAAATATCTCGCCGATGTTACCGCCAGTGGGCCGAACGGCCCGCGCACGCTTTACCTTGGCAAAATGCTCGATCCCATCGGCCCGGCACTGATTCTGCCCGAGGTTAACGATCGATCAAAGTGGTACGGCGGCCAACACTGGTATGCCGACCCGGAGAATAAGTATATTTTCATGTTCGAAGGGACGATTGTCAGCACCGGAATTTCGTACAATACCAAGCTGGTGCGCGCGGATGAGATCAAATCCTACTGGGACATGCTGGATCCCAAATGGAAGGGCAAGCTCTTGGGCCAAGACCCGCGCGGCGCGGCTTTGCTAACGCCGGTGCTCATCCTTTACCACCGGCCGGGAATCGGACCAGAGTTCGTGCGCCGGCTTTATACTGAAACGGACATCACCCTCTTCCGCGACCGCCGCCAGGGGACGAACTGGCTCGCTACGGGAAAGTTTCCGCTTTGTCACCTGTGTCGCGAGATCGACAAAGCGGTGCAGCAGGGTTTGCCCGTCGATGAGATTCCGCCTGAGAAGTTAAAGGAGGGTGGCACCATCGGCGGCGGCGGTAGCAGCGTTATCGCGCTCGTCAATCGCGCTCCCCACCCCAATGCCGCCAAAGTTTTCATCAACTGGTATCTCTCGGGTGAAGGCCAGAGCGTCTGGCAAAAGGTGATGAACGTGAAAGAGGTAGAAGCGTCCGATTCGATGCGCATCGACATTCCAAAGGATGACGTTTTGCCGGACGGCAGACGGGCGGCGGCACGCGAGTATCAGGTGATCGGTTTTCTCGATCCTGAGCCGGTGCAGAAGTTGCTGAATGAGATCTTGAAGTAGTTTCGAAGCAAGTAGGAAGAATGGATCTGGTTGCCTCCTATCGTCAAGAGACTGTGTCGCAATGTATTCTGAGTCGCAGGCGAAGAATCTCGGGTTGTAAGCTTTGAAAGCCGGGATGTTTTGTTTCGTCTCAGCATGACATCACTGCGCTTCTGCGAATTACGACACAGTCTCGGTGCCGGCGAGGGAACTTAGGAAGGAAGCACTATGTCCCGTCACGAGACCATGGAAATTCGCGGCTTTTACCGTTCGCATTCCCACCTTCCTATCTGGGAAGTGATGGAGAAGGCGGGCATCTGGGAACAAAACGGCCTTAAAGTCAGCTTTGAATTCTGCAACAGCTCGGAGGCCGCGGAGAAGGCCCTGTTCAATGGAGAGGTCGATTTCGTTTCCGGCAACCATATTTCGCCTTATCTACTAGTCAAGCGTGGCAAACCGATCGTTTGCCTCACTTCACCCTCGAATACGACCAATGACAAACTCGTAACCAACTTTCCCGTTCGAACGCTGGCGGAGCTGCGCGGCAGGAAGATTGGGGATACGACACTTGTCGATTCCATCGGCGGATATCACCATCCGCGCGGGAATCATATGCTTTACGTCATGCGCGGCGGCCTGAAGCTCGATGAGGTAGATTTCGTCGAGCTGACGGAGTCCAATGATGAATTCAAAGAAATGCAAATGGACGTGCTGAAGTCCAAGAAAGTCGACGCTATATTCGTCACGGGCAATACGGAGAGCTTTGAGCGCGCCGGGATGTGCGTGCTGTCGCTGGAGCGATTGCCCATGATCAATGGCCCGACTCTCACATCGACCCTGACGACGCTGCAAAGAAAGACCGGTCTCGCCCGTCGGCTGGTTAAAGCGCAGGTGATGGGTATCCACTTCGCGCGCACGCGCCGTGGAGAAACCGAAGAGATCTTAACAGAGCTCAGACGAAGAGTGCCGCAATGTAAAAACGTACAGTACCGGAGCGTCTCGAAGCTCTTGCCCAAGCCTTACCCGGATCACGAGGCGGTGGCGAATGCTTATAAGCTCTGCTGCTTAAAGAACCCGGAGACCGAAGAGATGAGCCCGATGGCCTTGTGGGATCTGCATTATCTGAGGGAGTTGGACAATTCCGGGTTTATCGATGAGTTATACAATTAGGTCTGATGGTTTTTACCGTCAAGAACGCCGCCGCGGCTACAACGAAGCTGAAAGGACAAGACATCTACCAGGGACCTTGAGGTTACAAGATCTGGCCGGGCTCGAAGAATACTGATGGAGTATCGCAAAAGGAAGGTGAGTATGATCACAGTTTCGCCGTGGAGATTCTTGCAGGCCTCCGTTCCGCTTATTTTTCTGATATTGGCGACCAACGCATCTGCACAATCCGATTGGCAGAAAGATTGGGAAAAGACCCTAACGGCAGCAAAGAAAGAGGGGCAGGTAAACGTCTATATTTACCGTTATGAGGCCCTGCTCCAGGATTTCAAGCGGGACTATCCCGGTATTAACGTGGTCTCCGTCACCGGCAGGGGCAACGAAATGACCAATCGGATTATGGCGGAAAGACGCGCGGGAAAATTTATCGCCGACGTCTACAGTGGTGGGACCAACAGCCTCTATAACACTCTGTATAAAGGTAAAGCGCTCGATCCGCTCAAGCCGGCGCTGATTCTCCCGGAGGTTACCGATACTTCCAAATGGTACGGCAATGAGCATCGTTACGCCGACCCTGAGAAACAATATATCTTCGCTTTCATCGGCAGCCCGAGCAATGCGCAGCTGGCGTACAACACCAATCTAGTCGACCCCAAAGACTTCAAGTCGTACCAAGACGTCATCCATCCCAAATGGAAGGGCAAGATCGTGTCCTTGGATCCGAGAGATACGGGGCTGGGAGCGACAATGCAATTTTACTATTACAGCCCCGACCTCGGCCCGGAGTTCATGAGGAAGTTTTTCGGTGGCATGGACATTACCTATGCGAAAAACTTCCGGCAGATGACAGACTGGCTCGCGCAAGGCAAATTTGCTATTTGCATGGGGTGCAAGGACTCCTTGAGAGCCAAGAACCAGGGGCTTCCCGTCGACGATTTCGATACCAACCACTGGAAGGAGGGCTCGAGCTTCTCCGCCGGTGGCGGCTCGTTGGGTTTAATGAACCAGGCGCCGCACCCCAACGCGGCAAAGGTTTTCATCAACAGGTTCCTATCGCGCAGAGGGCAGATAGCGTTGCAAAAACTCGGCGATGTCGACGATCCAGCAAATTCGCGGCGTATCGATATTCCGAAGGACGATATCCCGCCGGATAATCGCTTGCAGCCCGGCGTGAAATATTTCGACGTGGTAAAGCCTGAGTACGGCGATATGAAGCCGATTTTCGATTTGGCAAAAGAGATCATGGCGAAAGTTGAAAAGAAATAGGAGCGCAACATGCTCACACGCGAAGAAAACGAAATGTTGACGCGGGTAGGGCGCGGCACGCCGGCGGGAGAGATGCTGCGGCGGTACTGGATGCCCGTGGCGTGCGCGGGTGAGCTTACGGAGGAGAAGCCGATCAAGGCTTTCCGCCTCCTCGGTGAAGATCTTGTCGTGTATCAAGACAAGACCCGACGCTACGGCGTAGTTGCTGAGCAGTGTTCTCATCGCAAAGCGTCGCTCGCCTATGGGCGTGTTGACGAGGAGGGCATTCGCTGCCCTTACCATGGCTGGAAATTCGACCGCTTGGGAAGATGCCTGGAGCAGCCGGCCGAGCCGGCAGGTGGTTTCAAGGATAAGATCAAGCATCCAGCGTATCCCGTAGAGCGGTTGGGCGGGCTTTTGTGGGCTTATCTTGGGCCTGAGCCGAGACCGCTGTTGCCGCGTTGGGATGTGCTCGTGTGGGAGAACGGCAAGCGCTGGATCGAGAAGCACGAGCTCTATCATTGTAACTGGCTCCAGCCGATGGAGAACTCCGTGGATCCGTCGCATCTTTTTTGGCTCCATGGCGAGACGGCTCATCTGGTCGGCTCTACTTCGAACCGGTACGAGGAGGAGCATAAGTTCATTCCGTTCGAATACGGCATCATCAAACAACGCCGTACACCGGGCAGCAAGCCCGGTGAACCTGCGCGGCTCGATCAGCACCCGCTGGTTTTCCCAATCACCCTGCGTCATGTATTTCGCACGCTAAAGACAAACGGCCTACTACGCCACAACGTGCAGATCCGTGTCCCTGTCGACGATGCACATACGCAGGTCTACGTCGTCTACTTTACCCCTAGTGAAACCGACCGCTCGCCTGCCGATGGCGATACACCGTGGGAGTATTTTCCCATTCGCGACGAACAAGGCGAATACCGGCTTGAACACGTGCTCGTGCAGGACGCGATGGCGTGGGAAACACAAGGCGCGCCGACGGACCGCACTCAAGAGCACCTGGGGGTCGGTGATGAGGGAATCATCCTGCTGAGAAAGATCTTGCGCGAACAGATCGAGGTCGTGCGTAAAGGCGGCGACCCGCTCGGAGTAGTGCGGGATCCAAATAAGAATCGGCTAATTGAGTTCGACGTGATCAATGAGAGGGTCGGATTATTCGGTAAGGAACAAAAGGTTGCGTAGCAGGCTGCTGGAAAATACCCATATCCGCTGACGCAGTTTCGAGTTCCGAGTTTCGTGTTCC
>DATACQ010000842.1:0-6472 GCA_036258955.1 Binatia bacterium | reverse complement strand
GGAGATCCTGGAGCCTCAGCTCTAGGCAAAGGCTAGAGTGGTTCAAAAGGTTCAAGTGTTCCAGCGCTGGTTTGCATCAATCTCTGCTGGCCATCGGTAAACTTCTGTAATCTTCGAACGCTCTGCACTGCTTGAACGTTTTGAACGGCTGGAACGGGTAGCCACGTGAAGCTATACAACGTTTCGCACTCCGGCAATTCCTACAAGGTGCGCCTGCTACTCGCGCATCTGGGCATTTCTTGCGACATTGTCGAAATCGACATTCTCAAAGGCGAGAGCCGCACGCCTGATTTCCTGAAGATCAATCCGAACGGCCGAACGCCAGTCCTCGACGACAATGGATTCGTCCTTGCGGAATCCAATGCGATCCTCGCGTATCTCGCCCGTGAGACGAGATATCTTCCCGATAAGCGAAAAACTTTCGGGCTGATTTTGCAGTGGTTGTTCTTCGAGCAATATAGCCATGAACCGTTCATCGCAACGTCACGTTTTTGGCGACAGCACAAGCCAGACTCCGCCGAGCGCGCGGCGCTTCTTGCATCAAAACGCGGCGGAGGCTGGGCCGCATTGAAAATAATGGAAGACCACCTGACGAAATATGATTTTTTTGTCGGTAGTTATTCTATCGCCGACATCGCCCTTTTCGCTTACACCCACGTTGCTCACGAGGGCGGTTTTCTTTTGGACGATTTTCCGAAGATCAGGAACTGGATTGAACGGGTAAAAGCCCAGCCGGGTTACATCCCCATGATGTAAAGGGTCTGCCCCAGAACGGTGCGCAAGCGCACCCTACGTTGAAAATTTCTTCGGCCGTTGTACTGTGCGCTTGCGCACCGTCCGCCGCGGCGATCTCAATCACGCCGCCTCTCAACTTTCATTTCCTCCATCTCCTCTAAGCTGCGTGGCCAATCTTCTTTCAGCAGGCGGGAAAGAGAGCGATCGGCTAGCAGTTTTCCGCCGGTTTGGCAGGTCGCACAATAATTCGTCTCGTTTTCTGCGTGCACGATGCGCTGCACTGGAGAGCCGCAAACTGGGCAAGGTTTGCCATACTTCCCGTGGACGGCCATATCGCGACGGAAGGCCGTAACCTTTTCGGGGAAGCTACCTCTGCGTTCCTTCCGGAGTCTTTCCACCCACTCCGTAAGCGACTCTCTAACGGCGTGATAGAGCGTTTCGATTTCGGCGGCCGTCATCCGCTGGCTCATGCGGATCGGCGAAAGCTTGGCGCGATGTAAGATTTCATCTGAATAGGCATTGCCAATACCGCTAAAAAGATGCGGGTCGGTCAGTGTTCTCTTAAGTGTGTGATTCTCGCGGGTGAGCGCCTCGCGAAAGGATTCTAAGCTCACGTCCAGAACTTCCAACCCGCCCGGATCGTGTTGCCGTAGATTCGCCTCGCCATGAACTAGGTGAAGGGAGGCGCGCTTTTTGGTTCCCGCTTCCGTCAAAAGTAACGTCCCATTTGGAAAATCGAAAGCCGCTTGACCGTACTTGCGGGCGAGTTTTGCTCCTTTAGGTTGCCAGTGAAGACGTCCCGCAATCATCAGGTGAACGACGAGAAAGAGATCATCCTCCAGCTCGAACACGATGCGTTTGCCGAGCCGGCGCAGTGCTAAGACCTTTCTACCTTCAGCGGCCCTGATAGGCGGTTCGAAGGAACGCAAAACAAAAGGACTGCCAATGCGGATTTTTTGGATGGGCTGGTTGACAACGCGCTCGTTCAGCGCGTCGATATACACCGTAACGTCGGGGAACTCGGGCATCAGCTTACCGAGCGAAGTTGCCGCCGTTCCAAATCTGCGGAAGTTCCAAATGTTCCAGCCGTTCCAATCGTTCCATTTCGTCTCAAATGTTTCAGTCGTTTCAGCTGACCCAAAAGCATTGAATTTGGAATTACACAGCCGTATCCAGCAGTGCCTTAGGTTGGGGGGTGGCTTACGATTGGAACCAATGGAACGTTTGAAACTACTGGAACGCGTTTTCCCTCTGGGTAAGAAATTCCTTTGCCTGCATCGGAAAGAGCACGCCCAGAAGTACATCCTCGTCGCTTTTTGCGAGCGCCCCGAGATCTTTTACCGCCCTGTCCCAATCGGCAGGGTCGGCAAGCTCTCCGGAGCGCTGGGAATAGTCGGGCTCCTTGTCTTTCATGACTTTCTTGATCAGCTCTTTGCTTACTGCTCCAGGCGGTCTGCCGTATTTGCCCTTAACGTAATCGCTGGTTTCGCGGCTGATGATTTTGTATCTCTCTCCGGCCAGGACGTTCAGCACGGCCTGAACCCCAACGATTTGGCTTGTCGGCGTCAGTAGCGGCGGATGGCCGAGATCGCGCTCGACATTGGGCGTTTCCTTCAGTGCAGCATCCATTAGATCCATTCTTTTCGCTTCTTTGAGCTGCGCCACCATGTTCGAGATCATCCCACCCGGCACTTTATGGATGAAAACCTCGGCGCTGACCCCGGTGTACCCGGTTTCATACTGTTCGTACTTCTCCTTGATCTCTCTGGTGATCCGAGTTGGTTCTTCCAGCAGCTTGACATCGATGCCGGTGTCGAACGGCGTTCCTTTCAAAGACGCCACCATGGTCTCCGTCGCAGGATGCGCCGAGCCGAACGACAGCGGCGACAGCACGGTGTCGATCATGTCTACCCCTGCCAAAATGGCCATCAGGTGACACATGCTCGATGTCCCACCCATATCATGGCAATGAAGCAGAACCGGCAGCTTGTCTTTGGCCCGGTCTTTGATGCCCTTCACGATTCTGTAACTGTCGAAGGGTGTCAAAATTCCTGTGGCATCCTTCAGTGATAGCCAATCGGCCCCGATTTCGATGAGTTGCTCAGCGTACTCCATCCATTTTTCCAACGTATGCACCGGGCTGACCGTGTAATTTACTTCCACGTGCGCTTCACCGCCGAGGTCCTTCACGGCCTTGGTTGCGACTTCGATATTTCTAAAGTCGTTGGTCGCTTCGAATATACGAAAGACATTCATGCCGTTGGCGATGGCACGCTCGACGAATTTGCAAACGATGCTGTCCGTGTAAGGGCGATAGGCCAAGATATGCTGGCCGCGCAGCAGCATCTGCAACTTCGTGTTTGGCATCACTTGCTTGATGCGCCGCAGCCGTTCCCACGGATCCTCCTTCAGGTAGCGCATGCAGACATCGAAGGTTGCGCCGCCCCACACCTCGACGGCATGAAAGCCGCAGTTGTCGAGAGCTGCACAGAGCGGCAACAGGTCGTCGGTCGTCACCCTGGTCGCCAGCTTGCACTGTTGGCCATCCCGCGGAGTGAGATCGGTAACTTTCACCCTGCGGCTGCCGGCCGGCTCGGTCAGCAATTTGTCCATACCCGCGGCCAATTGGTTCAGTATGTTCTCGGCGCTCATAAGTCTCCCGTTAGTTCGTTGGCATGTCGCCCCACTCTGCAGAGCTGGCCCGATCAAACCACATGAATAGTTTTATAGGTCATTTTTGGATGTACAGTAAAGGATGATCGCTTTCCCTTAGAAGTATTCCATACGTATCGCAATGCTTCATTCTCTCGGAAAAAGGGGAATCCAGTTCTGTCGCAGGCGCAAAAGTCGTGTCACGCGGCGTTTGCACGCGCGTGATGGAGTTTACAGTCTGTAGTCGCATCAGCGTACGTGCGGTCTCATCCGCCTTGCATTTGGCCGGTGATTCTCCTACAACCCGGCTCATGAAGATTGTTAGGCTCTACACCGGCGCCGACAACGAATCGCACTTCGAAGAAATCGACGTGAAGCTTAACGATAAGGGACGGAGCGCATTTTCTGATCTGCAATCGGCAGAGGGCGTTATTTTTCGTCGCGTTCCGGCAACTCATCACAGCGATTACCATGCGGCGCCACGCCGTCAATACGTCATCACGCTCGGCGGAGAAGTGGAAATCGAAACCGGCGATGGAACCGTCAGGCGTTTCGGACCCGGTGACGTGATGCTCGCAGACGATACCAGCGGCCATGGACACATCACACGGGTAGTGGGCGGGCGGCCCCGGGACTGCGTAATGATTCCCCTCAAGTAAGGACCTGCCATCGAAAATTCCAAGGCTGGCGGCCGCCGCAGTCGGCACCTGTTAACTGTTTGCGTCGTTCCATGCTCCAATCTGATGCCATCAATGATGGTGGCAGCATTGGGCATTGCATTGCCCGAGGTCAGGCGCGCCTTCCAACTGTCCGAAGTCGAAGCCGGTAGTCTGTTTTCGGTGATGATGATGGTTGCGGCGTTAACCAGCGGGATCGCCGGCAGGCTCGCCGACAAGCTTGGCCGGAAGCGCGTGTTGATCTGCGGGTTGAGCCTGCTTGCGCTGGGGTTCAGTTGCGCCGGGATCAGCGACCATCCCATACTGTTTTTCTTCTGCCTCGCGTTGACGGGTATCGGTTACGGTTTCACCCCACCGTCGCTTTACGCGATCATGTCCGACCTGCTGCCGCATCGCCGCGGACTCGGTGCCAGCCTTGTGTCTGTGACGTATGGCACCGGCGGCGCGATTGGCGCAGTGCTCGCGAGCAGAGTGACAGCGGCATTTGGGTGGCGCGCAGCATTCGTCAGCATCGGTCTCATTGCGGCGGCGAATATGCTTTTACAATTCTTCTGGATACATAATACCCGTTCCGCGCACTCGAGCGCCCACTCGAGGCCGTTCAAAGATGCTTTCACAGCGCCAATCCTGATGCTTGCTCTCGCCGAGTGCATCGGCGGTTCGGTCTTCTGGAGTTCAGCCGCGTGGACGCCGACTTTGCTTCGTAGCGCTAAGAATCTTCCTCTTCAAGAGACCGGTTTGATCATGGGCATTCTAAGCATAGCCAACATGCTCGGTTCTTTTACCCTCGGATTTTTGTCCGATAAATTTGGCCGCAAAAAAGTGATCGCTCTGAGCGCGTTTCCTGCCGCCATTGCCGCCTTTGTTGTGTTTTATTGGCTCAATTCACCCGTCTGGATCGCTTTGGGAATCTTCGTGTTTGGCTTGCTCAAAGCTTCCGTGCCCGCTTTGGTGGTGGCGCTCGCGCAGGAAGCCGCGCCTCCTGGAAACGCCGGCAGCGCGGCGGGCATCATCATGGCGCTTCATTACACCGCGGGCGTCATTGCGCCGCTGATCAGCGCTCATATTCTAAGCGCGACAGGCGACATAGTTGTAGCAATGATTTGGGCGACCTCAGCGCCATTGCTGATATTCGGCTGTTTGATTGGTGCAGTAAAAGAACACGCGCGAAGATAGGCGACATTTCGAACGGCTGATGTGCGCATGCGCACGCTACTTTGCGGACATTCGGGAAGTTTAACCGCAACGCACTCAGGGCCTCCGCATGAATTCTGTGCATCCACCCACCCTAGGACTTTAAGCGATTGCACCGTTTCGATGACTCCAACGGAGTTAGTCCAACCACGCCAGCACCAACACCAGTATAAGCCCTGAAAGCATGCCGATGACGGGGCTTCGCGTCCGGCGAGCAATCACGATGGTAACAAGCAACGCGATGCCGCGCTGAAGCGCTGTATCCGAGTCGAAGCGCGTGCCGGTCATAAACAATGTCGTGGAGATGATGCTGCAGAGAAATGCATATGACAGGTATCGGAGCAGCCGATCCCAGCGCTCGGAGAAATTACCGCCCAAAAGAAAAAGCTGCGGAAAAGCGCGCAGAGCGAACGCCGAGAGTCCCAAAATCAAAATAATTTGGATGCGCGTGATTTCCATTCGTCAATGATCCAGCCCGCTGCTGCAATGGCCGTGGCAGTGATGATCCAACCCCATGCAGTGCTCGCGAGCGCGCCAGGGACGGCAGCAATCAGGCTGAATAAGCAGATGAGCGGCATCGTCCAGCCTTTCATTTCAGCAACCAACAATCCCGCAAAATAGCCCGGTAAAATAAACCTTAGCGCTTCTTCGAAACCCGGCGGAACACCGAACGCGACGAGAAATCCGCTTACGGTCCCAAGCACCCAAACAGTGAAAGCAGTAGCACCAACGCCGAGAAAGAAAGCCAAGTTGGCGTATCCATCCACATACGACGCGTCGTTGGGTTTGCCCGAAGCGGCTTCACGCTCTCTTTGGAATTGCAGGTAAGGCACGATAAAACTGCTGGCGCTGATAACGTGGGACGAAATCAGCAGCGGTAGGCGCTTTACACCTCGGAAAAATGGGGCTAAGGCGGTGCTCATTGGTAGGAATCGCACGTTCATCAGCGACCCGGCGACGAGCACCTGCAATGCAGATTTGCCCTCGGCCAATGGGGCCAGTACGGCGAACTGCGCCGGTCCGGAATAGACCCAGGCGGACAGCAAGGTGATTTCGGTCAACGTGAGACCATGGGCTTGGGCAGCGATACCCCATGCAATAGACGAAGGAACAAAAGCGATCCAGATCGGTATCGCCGCTTTCATGCCCTGTCGAAAGCGGGCTGGAAAGGACATCTCAGCCGCTTAGCTGATGGCAACGAAAAGATCAACGGC
>DATACQ010000841.1:0-5637 GCA_036258955.1 Binatia bacterium | reverse complement strand
CTTAACCAAATGGATGCGACACCTTCATTAGCGTCTGAAACCAATCGCGAAGCACTCCTGACGCTCACCGGAGTGCCGTGCCTGGGCGAGTTGCCCTATACGAAAGAGCCGAAGGCGGGTTTGGCTGGTTTCGGCGAATCCCTCGATCCGGCGTTTCTGAATACGTTGGTATCACGGCGTTCCTGATTGAACTCTTGAACTGTTGAACTCTTGAACTACTTTGTCCGCTCACGTCGCGAATCGCCTGAGGCCCGGGATCGCCGCCCAACAGGAGAGCGTGACGATAATTCCGACGGTGCAGCCGAAGAGCAGCGCTCCCGGCGCTCCCAGCAACGCGGCGACGAAGCCGACCTCGGTAGCTCCTACCGCGTTGGCCCCCTGCGAAAACATATTGAAGATTGCAAACGCGCGGCCGCGCACCTCGTCCGGCGTCAGCAGATGGAAAGTGGTTTGGCGCATGACAGCTTGAAGTGCATTGGTGAGTCCGAGGAAGCCCAGCAGAAATACTGAGAGCGGAAAATTAGTCGAAACCGCGAACAGACCCACCGCAACCGCGTACAGCAAAAACGACCACATCGCCAACAGCCCTTTGCGCTTCACATCGCCGGCGACGAGGAGCAAGACAGTGCCGAAGATTCCACCGACCGCGGGAGCGGAGGACAACACGCCGAACCCCGCGGGGCCCACCAGCAAAATGTCTTTGGCGAAAATCGGCAGAAGAGGACGGTAGTAACCCACTCCGGCAACGACGAAGTCGAGCAGAACCATAGCGAGGATGATCGGCTCGGAAAAAAGAAAGCGCAGCCCGCCCAAAAAGCTGCCAATCGCAAACACTTCTTTCCTCGCTACCGCTGCGACCGGCATGTTTATCAGGACGACACTCGCAGCCGCCGGCAAATACCAGACAGCGTTGAACAGGTACGCGTTCCCGATATTCATCCATTCGAGGCTCACGCCCGCGAGCATCGGGCCGACAAAGTGGGACGTTTGAGAGACGCTCGAGTTGAGTGACACCGCGTTGGTGAGATGTGAGCGAGGGACAAACTGCGGGATCAGAGCCATTCGCGCCGGATTGAGGACGATGTTGAATGCGGAGGTCAGCGCGGTACCGACCAGGATGTGCCAAACGCGGATGGTTTCCGTTAGCGTCAAAATCCCCAGCGCTACCGCTACGACGAAGTTGCCGGCGACGGTGATTAGGAGGAGCTTTCTGCGGTCCACGAAATCCGCGAGGGTGCCGCCCAGGAGTCCGAAGGCAAACAGCGGAACCGCTTGGGCGAGGCCGGTAAGACCGAGCTGAAACGCCGAGCCGGACAGCTCATAGACTTGATAAAGATTCTGGGTCAGCCGCATCTGTTGCGCGCTGACGGCAAAAAGCGCCACAAAAAACAGCAGCCGGTAATCGCGGTAGCGCAGCGATGCCCAGGGAGTGAGCGAGCCCGAGGAGTCGTTGGTGTTATCGGGCGGATCGTCACGCATTCGCAGGGTCAGAGCTTTTGATTCTGCTGAACCTTCCGTTCATCCTTCGAGAACCTCAGGACGAACGGAGGAGCGGTTGAAATCACCCGAGAATTTTTCCCTTCATGCTGAGCCTGTCGAAAGCATTCCAGGTTTCCCCAGGATCATTTCTCGATGCTCCTGGCGATCTCGTCGTAAAGAAGCTTGAGAGGGATTTTTTTTGCGGCGGCAATGCGTTTCAGATCGTCATATTCGGGCACGATCCTGCGGACCCCGCCGGGCTCTTCGATCACTTTGACTTGGATCTTTCCATAGGGTGTCCGAAGGGTCTCGGCTTGACGCTTGAGGATGATGCGACCGACCGGGTAAAAGCGGACGCCGATGCTCGAGGTCTCTTGGAAGATGATCTGCGCCAGCGCGTCGCGGCCTTTCGGCTCGGCGATGACTCGCAGCAACGTGCCGGGCCGATTTTTCTTCATCTGAATCGGCGACAGAAAGACGTCACGTGCGCCGGCAGCGAAGAGGCGATCAAAAACATAATCATAGAACTCCGGGTTCATGTCATCTATGTTGGTCTCGATAACGAGCATTGCTTCTTCTTGCGGGCCGGCCTCGTTGCTTGTGCCGATAACCACACGGAACAGATTAGGCCGCTCGGCAAACTCCTTCTTGCCTGCGCTGTAACCGATTCGCTTCAAGATCATGGGCGGCTGCGGGCCGAAGCTCCGTCCCAAAGTGCTCACAATCGCTGCGCCGGTGGGGGTGACATTTTCACCTTCAAGGGCGATTCCTTCGATCGGCAAGCTTTCCAGCAATGCGAGGGTTGCTGGTCCGGGTAGCGGCAAAGGGCCGTGGCGCGAGCGGGTCAGGCCGCGTCCCAACGGTATAGGGGAAAAATGAAATGCCTCAATTCCTAACTCGTGCACGGCCACGGCAGCGCCGAGAATATCTATGATAGAATCTGTCGCGCCCACTTCGTGAAAGTGCACGTGATCGAGGGACACACCATGTATGGTAGATTCGACGTCGGCGAGACGGCCGAAAATTTTCAGGCTCGTATCTTTGACGGCGCCGTGAAGCTTGCTCCCTTGTATCAAATGGCGAATCTGTTTCCATGAACGGGGCGCTTCGTCTTGCCTGCATCTGACTTGAAATTGCAGGGCGCGAATGCCGTGGACGTACTTTTTCGAAGTGAGCAGTCGAAAGCGCAGCGTCGGAATCTTTCCGAGTTCGCTCTTCAGTTTAGAGAGCGGCAAACCCGCATCGAGCAACGCCGCCACGAACATATCGCCGCTGACGCCGCCGATCAGGTCTCCGTACGCTATGCGCATGCAGGGATCACGTTATCCTCTCCCACGGGAGATTCTCTCGCACTGCCATTTTGAGTCGCAGGCGAAGAATCTCGGACCATAAGCTTGACAGATCTGAGATGTTTCGCTCCGCTCAACATGATACCAGAGAGCCGGCGCGCGTTGAGACACAGGCTGTGGGGAGAGGCAGTGCAAAATTTCCTCGTCTCAAGGAGAGATGAAGATGAGGAAAATTACGGCACGAGTCAACGAGCACGACTCACCACTCCCGATGCGTTTCCTTGCCGCTGGTTTCGATGCGGACTATTTCCGACTGGAACGGTTTCCCGAGCAGCGTATCGATAAGCCAATTAATCACCAGCGGCCGCGCGCGCGGGCTGCGGATGGAATGCCGCTCGCCCTCAAAAACGTAAAGAACCTTCGCCGCCGGAATTTCACCCAGCAATTCGTAAACAAACTTCATGTCACAATGCTCGTCGTCCTCGCCGGCGACTACCATGTAAGGGCACGTGATTTTGGACGTGACGCCTTTCAGTGTCAGCGTCCGCGTGAATTCATCGAACGCCGCCTCATCGTCATAACCGGACATGTACATGTAATTGAGTTTGAAAGTCGGCGAAGACATATTGAAGATCGCGTACTGTCCTGGTTCCATGCACACTCCGCTCACGGCGCATGCTTTGAAACGCTTCTCCGCTGCAACCACCCGTGGTGCCCAATACGATCCCATGCTGGAGCCCATGATCCCCATCCGTTCGGCATCGATTTCCGGTCTGTTGACCAGGTAATCGCAGGCCAGACGGCCGGCATCAGCGTAGTTCGTGGCATCGCACGTGATGCCGGCTTCGCGGGTTTCTCCTTGCCCCGGACCGTCTATCGCAAACACTGCAAAGCCCCTCTCGAGAAACGGATCGCCGCTAGCAGGGTTGTCCTCCTTCACCCCGTCCATGCCGGGGATGTACATGATGCAGGGGACCTCCTCTCCGGCTTTCAAATTCGGCGGCAAATGTAAAAGCGCCTGAATCTGTTTGCCTTGATAGGGGAGAGCGACCCGTTCGATGGGCCGTCCGGCGTACTGGATGAATTTGTCATAGCAAGCGCGTTTCCTTTCTTGCCATTGGATGCGCTGCGGATTGCCGTCTTCATAGATTGCCCACATGGCGTTGGTGTAGAAGCAAGCGGCGATATAGTAATGATCGCGCGCCTCCGGGAAGTGGCCGGCGCTTTCGGCGGCACCGCCCTGCTCCTGGCGGCGCGCGGCGGCGCGGGAGAACTCGCGCGGAATATCGACGAATTTCTGGATCCGGCGACAGACTTCTTGAAGATCGCTTTGGACGCCGGGCCCGCAGTTGCGCAGAATCTTTCCCGTTCTCCCCTGGTCCCAGTCGATGCCTCGCGTCTGGATGACTTGATCGAGGATCCAGCGTTGCTCGCGCCAGCGGCGCACCTTGCGCTCCGTTTCGATTCGCATACGACCTCCGTCCGTCGAGTCGCTGACTCGACTGTTCAAGGTTCAATGACCGCCCGCCCGGTGATTCTCATTTGGCTTTGACAAAGCGATCATCGATGAACTTGCGCAAATCCAATTGCTTGAGCTGCGGTGTTGAATCCAACAGGCTTTCGCGCACCGCTTCCAGCCCTTTGATGCCGGGGTAGGGTGGGGTGGAGATTGCGGCGTCGTACTCTGTGTAGCCGCCTTCAAGTAAACGGTCGTCCGCTTTCATGTATTTGCGGAGAGTCTCGAGCGCTGCTCGCTGATCTTCTTTGTAGACTTTGGCGCCTTCGGTAAGCGCGCTCATAAAGGCGCGGGCGAGGTCAGGTTGGCTTTGCACGAACGAACGTCGCGCCGCAATGCCCGAGAACGTAAACTCCTTGCCGAGGTCGGGGATATGTAGCAGCGGGCGATAGCCCATGTCGCGTGCGGCTGTGGAGGTCGGCGGCGACAAGATGCCCGATTGAATCGCTCCGGCTTTCATCGCGGCGAGGATCTCGGGGATGCCGCCCAGAGAAATCATCGCTACGTCTTTGGCGTTGAGGCCAAAATGCTCGAGCGCGTTGCGTACCGCCAGATCGCTGGCAGAGCCGATGCGGGTAATGCCGATTCTTTTGCCCTTCAGATCAGCAGGCTTGGTTATCGAGGCGTCCGTTATCAAAGTGAAAACCATTTGATGGGTGGTCGTACCGATCCAAACGAAATCGGCACCGTGAGCCCAGGCAGTCATCATGGGCGCCGGCGAGAGATGGCCGAAATGAATCTCGCCCGCCAACAAAGCCTGTACGGCAGTGGTGCCGCCTCGGATGTATACGAGGTGAGAATCGATCCCATGTTTTCGAAAGTAGCCCGCCTCTTGGGTGAGCCAGAGGGTACCTATTCCAGCGGAAACCGCGCTATAGGCAGTCCGGACGTTAATGAGCCGGCTTTGCGCCGCGCAAGGCGAGCTTAAAAGCGGGAAAAATGCAATCAGCAATACGAAGCAGCGCAACGTGGCCGTCTTTAGCCGTAAGTATCTATTTTTCACCTGTTTAGATATTTAACTGTCGTCTTGGCAGTATGCGAGCGTTAACAGCGCTGACTCTAGTCAAAATCGCCCCTATTGGCAATTAGCACGGTGTATTGAGCTCCGGACGGCAGGTTGATTCAATGGGCCTTTTGTGGTTATAAAGAAATGAGTCAAACTTTTCAGATAGCTGCGCTAATTCAACATGTTATTTGATTTCGCGAATGTGTTGGTGTTCACCGCGCTGGGACTCGGGTTTGTCGGTGTTAACCTGCTGATTGGCAAGTTGTTGCGCCCAGCCAACCCGCAACTGCGGAAGCTATCAACCTATGAATGCGGCGAGCCATCGACGGGCAGTGCCTGGGTCAATT